>DASQAY010000382.1:0-3480 GCA_035635515.1 Candidatus Eiseniibacteriota bacterium
GCTCCACGTCCCGAACGTCTTGTACGGACTGCATTTCGCTCCGGCCGCCACGTCGATCGTCTTCTTGGGTCCGGGTCCCGGGCTGGTCGCCAAGGCGAATGCGTCCAGAAGGAAATAGGTCGCCGGGCTGCCAATCGTCGCGGCCAACCGACTACGGGCGTGACGAGCGGACGGCCAGCGCGTGCGCGGCGGGAAAGGAAACGAAGCGGCGATCAGAGGTTCAGGACTCGCTGACGAAGAACGACGCGCTCTTGAACGGAGTCTGCCCCTCATCCAGATAGACGTTCACCGTCCAGGCGCCGAAGAGTGAGTGGTCGGTGATCCACGTGCCCGCGACGGGGAGCATCGTCTCGATCGGCAGATACGCCTGATTGCCATGTTGCTCGAGCTTGGCCGTGTCGGCGTCGAATGCGGTCGCGAACTTCTGGTAGAGCGAGCCGTCGGGGCTCAGAAGCTCGAGCCGCTGGACGTGCTGGCCAGCCACGTTCCACCAGACCAGGATCCTCAGATCCCTCATTCGGTTCACCGCGAAGCTCTCTCCCGCCGTCGTCTGGCCGCTGCGGGTGATGGCCAGCAACTCGACCAGCGCCGCCGGATTCGAGGCGCTCCCCGAGCCTGGCGCCGGCCGGGGAGCCGGCGGAGTCGGAGACACCGCTGTGTCGACGGGCGTCGTCGCCGCCGAACTCCCTCCGTCGAATGGCCACCACCACGGCGCCCGGGCAATACGCGGCCCGGCGGGCTGCTGCCGATTCTCACTGCCCTGGATGCCGCCCCCGTTCCGCGCCTCGTCTCGACCGAGCGAGGGTCCCGGCCTCTGAGCCCTAGCGCCGGTCGTCGGCTGCGCCGGGTCTACCAGTGACTCGGACGGGGGCTCCTCCGCGAGGATCTCGTCGTGACGGCGTTCACCCACGACGCGCACATTCGCAACCTGGGAGACCGGTGCGCGGCCAGCTTGCGCACGCTTCAGGTCGCCATCGTCTTCCAGAGTGGGGAACCCACGGACGGCCACCGCCAGCGCCGCGACGGCGAGCGCGGGAATCACCACCCTCAGGGCAATGCTCAGTGCACGCGTCATGGCAGGGGGATCGGGATCTTGTAGAGCGTCCCCGCCCCCGTACTCACGTAGACCGAGGTGCCATCGTCGGTGCTGACGTCGCCCACGGCCGTCGAGTCCAACGCAAGCGTTTTCTGGATGCTGTTGTCCAGCGCGATCTCGTGGAGCAGGAAATCGCTGGAGGAACCCACGTAGACGGCATTCGGCAGGAGGAGCGGCATCGAGGCGCCGGTCACCGCGCGCTGCCAGTCGACGATCGACCGGACGTTGTCGGTGCTGTCCACGAGGCCGGTGTCGTTGAAGTTGTCCTTCACACGCCAGACCGCGTTCGCTGTGCTGAAGTACAGTCGGCCCGTCCCGTCCTCCCACACGAAGCCCTTGATGGCGGCCCCCATGTCGCGGTACCACCTCACGGTCAGCGTGTTCACGTCGAAGGCGTAGAGCCTGCCGGTGATGTTGCCAAAGTAGAGCGTCCTGCCGTCCGCGCCCAGCACCGGGGAGGTGTCGATGGTGCCCAGGGTGGAGCACGCGGCACACGGGAGCGCCTGGCCCTTGAGGACCGTCTCGCCGTCGACGGTCTTGATGATCCAGAGGCTTCGCTGGCCTGTGGCGGCGTCGCCGCTCGTCACGTACAACCGGTTACGCCCGTAATCGACGTAGGGCATCCCCGTGATGTAATCCACAGCCGTGCCGCACGGGGCATCGTTGAACGTCCACAGCACGCTGCCGTCGACCGCATTGATCGCGAAGAGCTTGTTGCTCTTCGTCGCCACGTTGTTCGGCGTCAAGCAGCCGGCCGCGGTAGTGTTCCGGCTGGCCGCGATGATGATGTCCGACGCATAGGTGCTCTGGAAGGCGCTGCCATAGGCATTCGCCACGGTGTTCGAGTAAGCGCGGAGCTGGGCCCCGACCGCCGCCTGGATGTTGTCGGCCTTGTTGAGCCCGGTCGGGCTGAAGTCCACCGTCCACTTCGCCGGCCCCCCGGTCAGCTCGTCCACGGAGTACACCTTCCCGCCCTGGTTCCCCCCGATCACGTAGGAACAGGATGTACATGGTGTGGACGGCGTCCAGCTGCCGGCTTGTTCCCCTCCAACAGTACTTATGAATCCCCCTGCGCCGGGCCCGGGCGAGTTTTGATTGTTGTATTCCGTCAGGATCCAGCCATCCGCGCGGACAGCGCTGCCGACGCGGACCTCGTCCATTTGACCGTCCCAACGATGCGCGGCGGGGGGACGATTGCCGACCGCGAAATTGAGGCCGGCTGTCAGGACCGGGGTACCAGCCCCGATCGACCCTTTCAGCACGCCATTGAGATACACCCGGATAGTCGCCCCATCGTAGGTCGCTGCGATGTTGTACCAGGTGCCCGCCAACAAGGGGTCTGTTCCGGTCGGTATTTGTGCTTGCTTAAAGCCGCCGGTATCTGCATGGCCGGCGGACTGGCAGGCAGTCGTATACGAGTGGCCCCAGTTGAACTGAAATTGTGTGTCCGCGTTAAACAATGGCTGTTGGTTAGTGGTCGCGCCCCCACACGCGACGGCATTCGTTCCCTTGATCCACATGGACCATGAGTAGACCGGCAACTCAAACGCGGTCTTATCGCCCATATCGACCACGGTGCCGTTGGGACCGGTGCCGGCAGGGTCCTTTATAAAATTCAACCCCCCACCAATTTTCCCTGTGATCAGGTCGGCCGATGTCATCAAAGCGGCAGCAGTTCCGTTATTCTGATTAGACGTTGAGTCCTTGATATCCCCTGCCCCGCCTGGCCCTGGATCTTCCTTCAGGTGCCAGACTCCGACGTAGCCGTTGCTCCACACGTCGGTGGCATTCTGCTGATTACCGGCGGCGGCGTTGCCGTAGTACATGTAGATGGTCGTATTGCTTCCCGACGGCAGGCTCGGAACCTTGACCCACGCGATCAACTGCCCGCTCGTGTTGTCGTATCTTTCGATTTCGTGGCTCAGCTTCGTTAGCCCGTCCGAGGACGTGAACAGGATGTCGTTGCCGCTCGATTGGGCCCCCGCCTTTAAATTTGCATCGGTTATGGAAATGAGAACAGGAAAGTCGGTGACTCCCCCTGACGCAACCTTTGTCCCATCGATTGTGATCAGCTTGCGCTTGGTCCAGGTCGCGTTGGACCAGCCGGTGCCGGTGGGGAGCCAGGTCAGCCAGCTCTGGACGGCCTGCCCGGTGGCCACCGGGGCCCACTTCGGCGTGCCGGTCGTCCCGTTGAGGGAGAAGATCCAGGTCGCGTTGGAGCCGGTGCTGATCGCGCCATCCCAGCCCACGATGCCGGGCTTCATCATCGCGCCGCCAGCCATCTTGAAGCTCCACGCCGGCCGTGGCCCCAGCTGCGGAGTAGCGCTGACGCCATTCGCGGGCTGATTCACCGTTGCCGTCGAATAGCAGGGTGTGCCACTGAC
>DASQAY010000383.1:0-3168 GCA_035635515.1 Candidatus Eiseniibacteriota bacterium
GGATGACCGGAACCGGCAGCGGTACTCGAGCGGATGCTGTCGACTCGCAGTTGCTGGCCGAGCTCGCGGATGAAGTCAAATCCCTGGCTCGTGCGGATTTCGCTTACCGAGCTTTTAGCCAATCAGCTCACCCCGTTGTAGTGTCGCGCCCCGACTATAAGACTAAGACTAGCCGCCGGCTGTGGCCTGCCGCTGGTCGGATCGGTACGGCCCCCGTGGGCGCCGCCGACGACCATGCCAGGTCTGCTGGCCGGAACGCACCGGTCGCGGTGAGCGAGCGGCGACCGCTGCCGGCTCCACCAGTGAGGCGGCGACGTAGCGCCAGTCACCCTCGCTGAGCAGATGCGCCACGTCGAGTTCCGGGAGGACGGGTGCGCCCTGCCGGCGCAGCGTCCGCCACGCCACCTCGTCTTCCGGCGTGAGAAAGGTGAGGGCTCGGCCCTTGACGCCCATCCTGGCGGTACGCCCCACGCGGTGCGTCAGCCATTGCGGCGAATCGGGCAGGTCATAGTTGATCACCAGGTCGACGTGACTGATGTCGAGGCCGCGGGCGGCGACGTTGGTCGCCACCAGGACGTTGGTCCGCAGCCCACGAAAGGCGTCCATGGTGCGATCGCGGACGTTCTGCGACAGGTTGCCCTGCAGGTCGGCGCTGTCGTGGCCCAGGTTGCGAAGGTCCCGGCTGAGCTTACGAACGCCGTGCTTGGTGCGGCCGAAGACGATCGCCGAGCCCTTGTGATTGCGAAGCAACCGGCTCAGGGTCCGGAGCTTCTCGGGGCGGCTCACGCGCAGCAGGCCGTGCTCCAGGGTCTCTTCGGCAGGGCCGGCCACGACGACCCGGACGGGATCGTCGAGGTGACGCGTGATCATCCGGCTGACCCACTCGGGCATGGTCGCCGAAGCCAGGACGATCTGTGGCTGGTAGGTCATTTCGATGATGCGTTCGACGTCCGGTGCGAAGCCGGCATCGAGCATCTCGTCGCCCTCGTCGAGGACGAGCAGCTGCACTCGGCTCAAGGCCAGGCGGCGGCGGGAGACCATGTCGAGGATGCGGCCGGGGGTGCCGATGACGACGTCAACACCCTGGCGGAGGGCCAGTTCCTGGGTGCCATAGCCGACACCACCGTAGATCAGCGCCGACTTGAGGCCGGTTTTGAGCGATTGGAAGACACGGTCCACCTGGATCGCGAGCTCCCGGGTCGGCGTCACGACCAGAGCGCGGGGCCCGGGTCCGCCAACCGCGATTAGCCGCTCGACGAGCGGCAGCATGTAGGCGAGCGTCTTGCCAGAACCGGTCGGTGCCTGGATGACGACATCACGGGCGGCCAGCATCGGCGGGATGGCCTCCACCTGGACGGGGACAGGGCTATCGATCGAGTTGCGGGAAAGTGCGGTCAGTAGGCGGGCATTTACGCCCAGGTCAGCAAAGGTCGTGGTCAAGCGGGTAACTCCTCGGTCCCCTCTACCTTTCTTTTAATGACCGCGGTCTGCAGGACACCGTACTGTGACGGGGAGGAGAACCGAGAGCGGGTGACCCCAAATATGGGGGGTCGCGTGGAAGTGTACCACCTTTAGCACAGACCTAAACTGACTGACTCCCGTGGATCAACTCAGGCGCCACGCTCAGCCGCAAAATTCGCCCGCCCGACGAGTTGACTCGATATGGCCGCCTCCCCGATCAGGCGGTTCCGCCAGCCAGCCGTCACCGCCACCATAGCAACGGCCCGGCTGGAGCTGGGCCTCTTCGCCCTGGTGCTCGGCGTTGGCCTGCTCGCGCTGCGTACGGACTTTGGCTATGACGGCCAGATGATGTACAAGGTCACCGAGAGCCTGGCGCTGCGCCACTCCTTCCAGGTCCAGGACCCCGCCTGGCACGCCAACGAGCCCTACGCCTATTTCGGGCTCGGCGTGTCGCTGCTTCTGCTGCCCTTCTACGGACTCGGCTCCTTGCTGACCGGCGACGGGAGCCGGCTGATCGTGCTCTATGGCCCGCTCATCACCGCCCTGACCGCCGTGGTGTTGTTCCGCCTGCTACGCGAGCTGGGGGCGCCTGCCTCGAGGGCGGTGGCGATCGCGCTCATCTTCGCCTACGGCACGCTGGCCTGGCACTACAGCACGACCATCTTCAGCGAGCCGCTGGTCGCGCTCGGCATGACCGCCGCCATTTACTGGCTGCGCGTTTACCAGCGCGATCCGAGGCGGCGGTGGCTCCTGGCGGCCGGGGTCGCAAGCGCCCTCACGGTGCTGGCTCGATGGGATTCAGCCTTACTGATCGTGGTCCCCCTGGGTGTTTATGCCGTCTACGTGGTGATGCGGGCCAGGCGCTTGAGCCCCGCGGTTGCCGGACTTTTCACCTTCGGCGCGCCGCTGGCGGCGGCGCTTGCCGCCAACCTCTGGTACGACTGGCTTCGCTACGGCAATGTATTCACGATCACGACCAAGAATGCGCTCGAGGGCAGCTTTACGACACCGCTGTGGACCGGCCTCTACGGGCTGCTGTTCAGTCCGGGCGCCGGCCTCATCATCTACGTGCCCGTCCTGCTCGCCTCCGCTGTCTCGCTGCGGGGGTTTTACAGGCAGGCGAGACCGGAGGCCCTGCTCCTGCTGAGCCTGCTGGCGCTGCGCCTCCTGTTTTACGCCCGCTGGAGCTCCTGGGACGGACGGGAGTGGGGACCGCGATATCTCCTGCCCCTGCTTCCCGTGCTGCTCGTTCCGCTTATCTGCCTCCCCGCCCAACGATGGATCCGCATCGGCACGGCCGCTCTTGCTGCGGTCGGCATCGGCGTAGAGCTGCTCGGCCAGCTGGTCCCTTACAACACGACCGTCTGGCCGACCACCGCCCCGTTGGTGGTGTCGACCCTCCAGCTGCACGACGCGGCCGGCTCGACCTGTCTTTGCTCCTGGTTCGTCGACGCGGCCGCCTCGACGGCGATGAACTTGGACATCCACTTCGCGCCGCTAACTCGCCAGGTCACGCTTCTCCTCCAGGGGACGGTGGACCCATCATGGAGCGCGGCTTGGCCCACGCGCGGGTTCCTGCTCGCGCTCGCTGGTGCGCTGGCATTCCTTCTCTGGAGGTTGGCACGCCGCACTTGGTACCCCCAGGCGGAATCGAACCGCCGTTCCGGCCTTGAAAGGGCCGTGTCCTAGCCGCTAGACGATGGGGGC
>DASQAY010000384.1:0-3619 GCA_035635515.1 Candidatus Eiseniibacteriota bacterium
AGCGGGATGGCCGGCTCGGGGCGCGCTGGCCGCGGCGGCTGGATGCTCGTCTTCGGGCTCAGCGCGGCCCGCATGGCGGCGATGTGGGCCGGCGTGGTGCCGCAGCAGCCGCCGATATACGCCACCCCCAGGGCGGCGGCGCGGGCGGCATAGTCGGCGAAATAGTCGGGACTGGCGAAGTAGAAGAAACGGCCCTCCACCCGGGTCGGCAGGCCGGCATTCGGCTGCCCCGACAACGGCAGCCGGGTCAACGGCCGCATGGTCTCCAGCACCTGCAGGGCCACCTGGGGTCCCACTCCGCAGTTCACGCCAATCACGTTCACCCCGGCCGCTTCCAGCGCCGTCACCACCTGGGACGGTTCCTCACCGCTCAGTGTGAGGCCGTCCTCGGCGAAGGTCATCTGGGCTACTAGCGGCAGGTCGCAGGCGGCCCGGGCGGCCTGCACGGCGGCCAGCAGCTCGGGCAGGTTGGTGAACGTCTCCAGCACCAGCAGGTCGGCGCCGCCCTCCAGCAAGCCTTCGATCTGCTCGCGGAAGGTGGCCTGGGCCTCGGCCAGGGTGATGCGGCCCACCGGGTGCAGGGGCTGGCCGATGGGTCCCACCGATCCCGCCAGGAACACCGGCTCGCCGCTGACCTCGCGCGCCTCGCGGGCGAGCTTGACCGCTCGCAGGTTGATGTCGCGCACCTTCGCCTCCAGGCCGTGGCGGGCCAGCTTGATCCGGTTGGCGCCGAAGGTGTTGGTCTCGATCAGCTCGGCGCCGGCCTGGATGTACGCGCGATGGATCTCTTCCACGATGCGCGGCTCGGTCAGGTTCAGCTCATCAAAGCAGCGCTCGAACGGGATGCCGTGCAGATGCAGCTGGGTGCCCATGGCCCCGTCGCCCAGCAGTGGGCCGCGAGCCAGCCGGCTGAGGAACGGGTTGAGGCGTGGGCCATCCATTGCCCGCCAATCCTACAGAAAGATTTCCGTACCGCTGCCCGTTACTTGTTCGTCACGATGGGCTGGTGGGCAGGCCGGCGGGTCACGGTCACCGGCGGCCGAGGGTTCCTTGGCCGTCGGCTGGTGGAGCTGCTGCAGCCGCAGCAGCCGGCCGAGATCTTCACCTTCTCCAGCCAGCAATACGACCTCACGCGCCAGGCCGACGTGGCCCGGATGTATGCGGACCAGCGGCCGGACGTGGTGATCCACCTGGCCGCCCGGGTGGGTGGCATCGGCGCCAACCGGGACAACCCGGGTCGCTTCTTCTACGAGAACGCCATCATGGGGATCGAGCTGATGGAGCAGGCCCGCCGGCAGGGCGTGGCCAAATACGTGCAGGTGGGCACCGTCTGCGCCTATCCGAAGTTCACCCCGGTTCCCTTTTCCGAGGCGAACCTGTGGGACGGCTACCCGGAAGAGACCAACGCCCCGTACGGGCTGGCCAAGAAGATGCTACTGGTGCAGGCCCAGGCCTACCGGGCGCAGTACGGGCTGCACGCCATCTACCTGCTGCCCGCCAACATGTACGGGCCGGGCGACAACTTCGACCTGCAGACCTCGCACGTGATCCCGGCGCTGATCCGCAAGTGCGTCGAAGCCAGCGAGCGGCAGGACGCGTCGCTGCCGGTCTGGGGCACCGGCCGGCCGACGCGCGAATTCCTCTACGTGGACGACGCCGCCCGGGCCATCCTGCTGGCGGCCGAGCGCTACGACCAGCCCGATCCCGTGAACATTGGCACGTCGCGGGAGATTACGATCCGCGAGCTGCTGGAGACCATCATCCGGCTGACCGGCTTCCGCGGCCGCCTGACCTGGGACGCCAGCAAGCCGGATGGGCAGCCCCGCCGCAAGCTGGACGTGGAGCGCGCCCGGCGGGAGTTCGGCTTCACCGCCGAGGTGCAGCTGGAAGAGGGGCTGCGGCAGACGATCGAGTGGTATCGCGCCAATCGCGGCGTGGTCCGCAAAGCTGCGTAGCCTGGCTCGTCGGGTCAAGGGCGAGATTTGCCCGGGCCGTTCCGTCTCACCAAGCATGTCGCGTGCCCCCTCCGCCGGCGGCAGGGGATGCGCGCCCCTGGTCCTGCAATGGCCTGGCTGACCCTCCTCCCCGGCCTCCTGCCACTCGCGGGGTATGCCTCCATCGCCCTGTTCCTCTGGAAGCGAACCGACTGGCGAATGGCCCTGTTGGCCGCGGCTGTCATTTATGGGGCGCTGCTGGCGTTGAGCACGGAGGTCCTGGGCCTGTTTGGCCTCCTGTCACGCGGGTGGCTGATCCTGTTCTGGATGCTGGCCACCGCCGCCTTCTTAATCGCCTCGCGACCCGGTCGAACGAGCGCCACCCTAGCCGGTCCCAACCCGCGTGGGCTGCGCGGGACGCCCGTGGCGGTCGGACTCGTGTCCTTGATGGTGATTGGCGTGCTGACCGCGCTGGTCGCCCTGATCGCCCCGCCGAATAACAGCGATTCGATGACGTACCACATGGCTCGCGGCGCCCACTGGGTGGTCCAGCACAGCGTTGCCGACTACCCCACCAACGTCCTCCGTCAGCTGTATCAGCCGCCCTGGGCTGAGTATCAGGTTCTGCATCTCCAGATCCTGACCGGCGGTGACCACCTGGCGAATCTGGTGCAGTGGGTGGCGATGGCTGGGAGCCTCGTGGCCGTGACCGCGATTGCCGCGGAACTCGGTGCTGGAGTCGCGGGTCAGATGGTGGCAGCGACGTTTGCCGCCGCCCTCCCGATGGGGATTGTCCAGGCTTCCAGCACCCAGAACGACTGGGTGGTCAGCTTGTGGCTGGCCTGCTGCGTGGTTTTTGCCCTCCGGCTTCGCCACCATCCCGGGCTGCTGACGGCATTGATCCTGGGCACGAGTCTCGGCCTGGCAGTCCTGACCAAGGGGACCGCCCTGATCCTTGGGCTCCCCCTGCTGGGTGCTCTAGCACTGCCCGCCGCCAGGCAATTCGGTCGACGACTGTGGCAACCGGTCTTCATCGTGGCGGCCGCGGTCATCGTCCTGAATCTGGGAATCTTCGGCCGCAACCAGATAGTGTTTGGCTCGCCACTGGGGCCGGAATCCGCTCGCTATACCAATGCCGCCATCACCCCCCAGATTCTGGCGTCCAACGTGGTGCGGGATGTCGCTTCGCAGATCCAGATTGGGCGGGAGTCGACGGCCCTCAACATCCAACTGGAACAGGCGATCATTGGCTTCCACCACTGGCTCGGGATCGACGTGAGCGATCCCCGCGATACCTGGGACGGGACGCCATTTCACGTGTCCGGGTTCTCCACCCGGGACGGCTTGACCGCCAACTCCCTGGCGTTGCTCCTGCTCGGGATCGTCGCCGGAGCCCTCCTGGGCTTCCCTCGCCTCCGCCAGCACCGGCTCACGCTGCTGTACCTGGCAGGCCTCTTTGGCGCGGCTGTGCTGTTCGCGCTCGCGCTGCGCTGGCAGCCCTGGAACAACCGCCTCGAATTACCGCTCTTTGTGCTGGCTGCCCCATTGTGCGGAGTCGTGCTCGGGTCCGGGCCGGGCGCGCTGGCCGCCGCGACCATGGTGCTCCTCACGGTTTGCGCCTTTCCCTGGCTCGGCTTCAACGCCACCCGCCCGCTCCTTGGTGACGGGAACATCCTGCAGACGCC
>DASQAY010000385.1:0-5348 GCA_035635515.1 Candidatus Eiseniibacteriota bacterium
CAACATCTACAATCTGGGCGGGTCAACCGATGTGATCGCCGACGTCGTGGGGTGGTACAACTAGGGGCGAGACTTGAGACCCCTCCCTGCCCTCCCCGGAGGGGGAGGGAGAAGTAGAAGCTCCCCGCAAGGGGGAGCGGAGATGGTCTTCAAGCGCCTAACGGCACCTCTCGCCGTGCTGATGGCGATGCCCTTGGTCGCCTTCATTGGTGATCCAGCCAGCCACCCACCACCTGCCTCTGGCACCTACGCCTACAACGCCTACGCCGGACCCCCTGCGGCTGGTGGCAGCTATGTCGACCCGGTGTTCGGTGAAACGGTGCGCCGCCTCACGACCGACCACAGCCATGACGACATTTACGCGCGCAACATGTGGTGGAGCGCCGACGAGACGCGCTACCTTCACCGCAGCCAGGCCGGAGGCAGGGATCGCTGGCAGGTGATCGATGTGGCAACCGGGAGCGTGACCCAGGACAATATCCCTTTCGGCTATTACGCCGCTGATGGTGGGTTCGATCCCGTGGACGCGAATGCCCTCTACTACATCGTTCGGGACAACGGCGCGGGGCATGGCGAAATTCACAAGGTCACGCTCAACTCCGCCGGGATCTTTCCCAACTGTTGCTCCGACGCCGTCTACTGGACCGCCCCGGCCCCACTCGGCACCCTGAGCGACTACCTGGGTGGCACGATCAACTGGGTCGATGCCAGCGGGCGGTACGCGTTGGTCCGCTACGGGCCCGAGCCGTCGGTCCGGCTGTACGACTGGACCAACATGGCCGCCGGGCCCTATGCCAATGCGATCGATGGCACGAATTACATCGACGCCGGCGGCTACATCGGCCTCTCGCCTGACGGCCAGTACCTGGTCGGCTACCAGGATGGGCCACTTCCCCTCGGCCTCAACGGGTCGGGCCAGGGCGTCAGCTGGCACATCGACCACGTCAGCCGAACGGTGGCGCCCTCACCGACTGTCTTCTGGTCGCTGTGTGGCGATCACGGGTCGTTCGTCTCCGCCTCCGACGGACGCAACTACATGGTCGTCAATGACTGCTACACCGATCCGTCACTCTGGCGCGCCGACGTCTCCGACAACGCCACCACGTGCACCGGCACTGGCGTCCAGCAGGAACAGTGCCAGCAGGGGCTGCTCAACAACAAGCGGCTCCTCAGCTTTGCTGGCTGGAACGACGGCGACCACGTATCCACGGCAGGCCGAGGGGATTGGGCCTTCCTCTCGACTGAGGATGCTACCGACATCTTCAACAGTGGGACGGACGACGGAACCGGCCACATCGGCCCGTGGCACGCTTACCGCCAGGAGATCATCGCGATCAACGTCACCACGCTGGAAGTGCGCCGCCTGGCGCATCATCGATCGCGGAGCGTCGGCACCGACTACTACAGCGCGCCGCGCGTGTCCGCCTCCTGGAGCGGGAAGGTTGTGGCCTTCGCATCGAATTTCAACCGGCCCGGCGGCGGGACCCCGCTGGTCGATATCTACGCGATTCCATGGGTGACGCCTGCGGTGGCCGCGTTTCCCGGCCAATATCAGCCGCTGACGCCGGTGCGCATCCTCGACACCCGTACCGGGATCGGCGGACCCGCGTCACCGGTCGGGGCCGGGCAGGTGATCACCGCCCAGGTGGCCGGCGCGGGAGGCGTGCCGAAGATGACGGATGCCAGCCCGCCGTCGGCGGTGGTGCTCAACGTCACGGTGGCTGATGCGACTGCGCCCAGCTACCTCACCGTCTACCCAACCGGGGTAGCTCGGCCGCTGGCCTCCAACCTGAATTTCGTCGCCGGGCAGGTAGTGCCCAACCTGGTAGAGGTCGCGCTGGGGTCCGACGGCAAGGTGGCGGTGTACAACAACTCAGGGAACGTGGACGTTGTCTTCGACGTGGCCGGCTGGGTCTCCACCCAGGGGAAGATCCCGGCGCCGGCGAGTGCCGGGCTCTACCGACCACTCGTGCCGGCCCGCCTGCTGGACACCCGCAGCGGCGTTGGTGGATCGACGACGATGGCGACTGGTCAGACTATCAGTCTCCAGGTGACCGGGAGCGGCAACGTACCGACGACTGGCGTTTCGGCTGTCGTGCTCAACGTCACGGCCACCAACCCAACGGCAGCCGGCTACCTGACGATTTTCCCCGCCGGCGGCATCCGACCGCTGGCGTCCAACCTGAACTTCGTTCCCGGGCAGACGGTGCCAAATCGAGTGGTCGCCAAGGTAGGGAGTAACGGGCAGGTGAGCTTCTTCAACTTCCAAGGCAACACCGACGTCGTCGCGGACGTTGGGGGCTGGTTCACGGATGGGTCGGACGCGACCGCCACCGGCGGTCAGTTCACCGGGCTCACGCCCGCTCGGATCCTGGACAGCCGGTTCGGTCAGGGCACGACGTCGGCAGTCGGCGCCAACGGTCTGATCTACGTGCAGGTGGCGGGGCTCGGCTCGGTTCCCCTCATGACGGCGACGGTGCCGCCCAAGGCGGTGGTGCTGAGTGTGACTGTCACCAACACCACGGCCGCCAGTTTCCTGACGGTCTATCCCAGCGATGCGGCAAGCAGGCCGACAGCCTCCGACCTGAACTGGACGGCCGGGCTGACGGTACCCAACCTGGTGGTGGTGAAGTTGGGAGCGGACGGAAAGATTGCTCTCTACAACCTGGCGGGATCGACAGATGTGATTGCCGACGTGGTCGGCTGGTACAACTAGCGCGAGACTTGCGTGTTCCGCGATAAAGGGGGACCGTGGACTATTGGCGGTTTCTAACGATTGACGGGTCTGTCGGTGAACAGAAAGACCCGTACGAGCTGTGAAGTTACAACACCGCGTCATTCTTTATTGACATGGTCGTCGGGCCTTGTGCATCATCCGCTCATCCGATGCACGTCACCGTACGGCAGGCCGAGATCCTGGCATTAATGGCACGGGGATTGGCGGACAAGGAGATCGCCCGCCGCCTTGGACTATCCCATGGCACGGTGCGCACGCACATCGATCGCCTATTTCGGGACCACGGGTGGCACTGCCGGACCGAGGCAGTGGCGACCTGGCGCGATGCGCAGTGGGCGGGCTCTCGCCCGGATGTCCCCAATTTTGGGGACTTCCACCTGAGCACGACCGAGTCCTAGCATCGGCACCATCACAGCGGTTGTGCTGGGAGGCACCGTCTAGGGGCGCAGCGCTGACACCGAGGGACCTCGAAGCGGAGCGTCGGCCGACGCGGTCAGCGTGAGGCCCGAATCGATGTCTTCCAGGGGAGGACACCCATGAACACGGCACCACGCCTTTTCCTCGTCCGGCGGCTCGTCGTCGGGATCCTACCGTTGATTCTGCTGAGTGTCTCACCGGTCGCAGCCCGCGCCGATAGCGGTCCCACCTTCAGCGGGCAGGCGACCGCCATCAGCGGAAACGCCCTGGGCGTGCCCCTGACCTTTTCCGACACGGGGTTCCAGAGTGGGAGTGAGTTCGCCGCGCAGGCCAGCGGGCCCGCTGTCAGTGTGGCGAATCCCACGGGATCGGGGACGCTGCTCGGCGTCGAAACCCTTGACGCGGCGACCATCGCGCAGGGCGACCGGGTCCGCTCTGAAGCCTCGCTAGCGAATGTCACTCTGAGCGTCGCGGGCAACACGGTTTCGGCGAGCTTTCTCATGGCTCGGGCGATGGCCGTGTGCACGGGATCGGGCCCGGCAGTGAGCGGAAGCTCGGAGCTCGCGAACTTGACCATCAACGGCCAGTCGGTCGCGGTCAGCGGGGCGCCCAACCAGACCGTGAGCGTTCCGCCGGTCACCGTCTACATCAATAAACAGAGCAGCACCAGCAACACGATCGATGTCACGGCACTCGAAGTCGTGGTCGCGGATCCACTCGGTGGTGCGGCCCTGGCCGACGTGAGCTTCTCGCGGGTGCACGCCGATGTCACCTGCGCCGGCCAGCCGAGCTGCGGCACCGGGAAGGATTTCATCACCGGCGGAGGGTGGATCGTCCCTCAAAGCGGCGCAGATAAAGCAACCTTCGCGGTCGCCGGCGGCATCAAGAATGGCGCCTTCTGGGGACACCTCGAGTACATCGATCACAACAGTGGGCTCAAGGTCCACGGGACGGGCGTGACCGCTTACAGGTTGACCGGCCCGGTCTCCCGGCACATCGAGGGCACTGCTGATATCAACGGCGCGACAGGCACCTACCAGACGGACGTGGCGGACAACGGCGAGCCGGGTCGGGGCGTGGACACTTTCGCCATCACGCTCTCGACCGGGTATACAGCGAGCAACACGCTGGGCGGGGGCAACATCCAGTTGCACCAGCCGTGTAAGTAAGAGCCGGTAAGAGAAATCGAGAGCCGAGCGCGACCTCGGCTCTCGCGCTAGACATCCTCCCTCCCCGCACTGGGGAGAGAAGGTGGTCGGCTGGTACAGCTAGGGGTAAAGTAGCCTCGCGTGAAGAGAAGCGTGGTTTGGCTGGCCCTTGTCCTGGCGGGTTGCGGACAGGGGTCCGGCGCTGCGGGGTCGCCCTCAGCCTCCCCGAGCCCATCCGCCGTCCCGACCCCGTCTGACGACTCGCCGCGCCCGGACGCCCTGTATGCGGTCCTGGAGGCGCGAAACAACGCTCCCGCGAATGCCGAAACGCAGCAGCACAACATCGTCGCCATCGCTGGCCTCGACGGCTACGCGCGTGCGAAAGCCACGTTCACCCCAAGGCAATATCCGGTGGTCGGCAACGCTGCCACGCTGCTGGCCCCCGAGGCAACCATTGCCAACGGATCCGTCTACTTCATCGATGGCGCGGGGACCGTCCGCCGGCTGGGGCCGACCGGTGATCTCGCGGTGGTGGCCAGCTTCCCGCTGACCCAGAAGCAGCAGGAGGTCTCGTTTGCCGTCAGTCCCGACGGACAGAAGCTCATCGCGGCCTCACTCACGCTGCCCAACATCCAGTGGCCGCCACCAAGTCCAGCGCCGTCTCCCACACCACCGGGCTCGTACGTTCTGCAAGTGCTCGAAGCCGACGCCGGTGGACCGACCAGGGCGCTCTCCCGCTGGGACAGCGTGAACTCGCCGGACATGCTGGGGGGTGGCGGTTTCCAGATGTTGCGGCTGGTTGGCTGGGACGGCGAAGGCCCGGTCGCACTGGTCGGCGCCTACCTCGGCACCCAGCAGGGTCTCTTCGACAGGCAGACCCTGTTTGGCGGGCACTTCGCCCACCTGGATCTCAAGACCGGCCTGGCGCGGCAACAGATCCTGGGGGCGTGTCCTGGCGGCTCCGCGAACGGGACGTGGACGCAACCCTGGAGCATTTCGCCGGGCGGGCTTGTGGTGTGTGCCGTCATGAATGGGAAGGTCAGCGT
>DASQAY010000386.1:0-1621 GCA_035635515.1 Candidatus Eiseniibacteriota bacterium
CCCCTGCCGGCTCCCCGAGGTGTCAATGACCAGGATCGGCATTAGACCGGAAACACTCCTCCACGCGTTCGGCGCCCTTCAGGCAGGTCAGCCTGCGCACCTGTTCACTCACAGACTGCAGTTGGATTCGGACGGTGGCCCAGTCGCGGAGCGGCGCCCCGCGTTCGGCCCACTCGATGACGGTGATGGACCCGGGAGTGGGTTCGTCCAGGCCGGCGTCGTGCCACTCCAGCGCGCCCAGCCGATAGAGGTCGTAGTGCTCGAGCGGCACGGGACCCGGATAGCGGTGGTGGAGCACGAAGGTCGGACTGTGCACCCGAGCCGTCACGCCCAGACCGGCGGCGAGGCCCTGCACCAGGACGGTCTTGCCGCTCCCGAGGTCGCCCTCCAGCCCGACGATGTCACCGGCATGCAGGACTCGAGCCAGACACCGACCAACGGCCTGCGTCTCCGCCGGGGAGTGGCTCTCAATGGAAATGTTCATACCCAATCCGTCGAAGGCTGTAGTACCGGCCGCGGTCATCCAACCGCAGCACCTGGCGCTGCGCGCTGATTACTCCCACGGTGCGAAGCCGAAGGCCGGTCTCCGAAAAGAGGCGGGTCGCGGCGATGTCGATTCGGGTCCGCGGAGCGGCGCAGATCAGCTCGAAGTCCTCGGACCCACCCATGGCCAGCTGCCAGGACTTGCGGTTGCCATAAAGCGCAATCATCCCGCGGTCGATTGGCAGTCTCGCCTCGATGATGACCGCACCCACCTTCGAGGCCTCCGCGATCCGCACTACCTCACGCGCGAGACCGTCGCTGATGTCGCCAGCCACCCGGATGCCCGATTGGTGGAGGATTTGCGCCGCGCGGAGGCGGGGCTGCGGGTCCAGCAGCGCCCGGATGAGCCGTCGCTCGATTGCCGTTTTCGGCGAACGGCCTGCTTCAAGGAGCCCGAGCCCGGCGGCAGCCTTGCCGATGGTGCCGGTGACGGCGACGGTCCAGCCTGGGCGGGCCCCGCTTCGGGTCATGGGTCTGCCCTTGCGGATCTCCCCGAACAGAGTTGCCGACAGGACCAGGGGGCCGTCGATCTCGCTGAGGTCGCCCCCCGCCACGGTGAAGCCATACCGCCTGGCCTGCGCCCGGATGCCCCGATAAAGCCCGGTGACGCTGGCTACGGGGAGGCTCCGGCGCAGGCAGAGCGAGATCAGGGCGTGGCGTGGCTCGGCACCCATGGCGGCCAAGTCGCTCAAGTTGATGGTCATGAGACGACGCCCCAGTGCGGTGAAGTCAAAGCCGCGCCACGACGTGCGGAAGTCGATCCCCTCGACCAGCGTGTCCACCGTCGAGACCGTCAGCCCCCGCGGCGACCGCCAGACGGCGGCATCGTCGTCGGGAGCGCCGATCAGAAGGTCAGCGTCTGGCGGGCTCAGGTAGGGGCGAAGGCGGCGCAGGAGGCCCCGTTCCCCGACGTCGCGGAGCTTGTTGCTAAACGGGGACCCCTTCGACCGGGCTGCTGGGCACGGCTTTCAGTCCGATATGAGCCCGGCCGGCGCGGAACGCCCGGCGGCCCGCCACTACGGCCTCGGCAAATGCCCGGGCCATCTCCGGCGGGTTCTGCGCCCGCGCGATGGCGGTG
>DASQAY010000387.1:0-3665 GCA_035635515.1 Candidatus Eiseniibacteriota bacterium
AGAGCACGGCGATCAGCGCCAGCGGCACGTACCACTGGGCTTCCAGCGAGGGCAGGGTGGCCACGAAGACCCGCCCCACCGCCGCGAAGGCGGCCGCCTTGGTGGCCACGGACATGAAGGTGGTCACGATGGTGGGGGCGCCCTCATACACATCTGGCGTCCACATGTGGAAGGGCGCCGCGGACGCCTTGAACGCCAGCCCCACGGACAGGAAGCCGATGCCCAGGAGGAGCAGGACGTTGGTGCCCGAGCTGGCGGTGACAAAGGCCCGGATGCCGAGCAGGGTGGTGCTCCCGGTCGCCCCATAGATCAGGGCCATGCCAAAGAGCAGGAAGCCGGTGGCGAAGCCACCCAGCAGCAGGTACTTGAGACCGGATTCCTGGGAGTGCTCCTGCAGCCGGGAAAAGCTGCACAGCACATAGAGGGCCAGGGACAGCAGCTCGATCCCCAGGAAAATCGTCATCAGGCTGGTGGCGGCCGCCAGCAGCATCATGCCCGCCGCGGCGGACAGCACCAGGGCGTAGTACTCGCCGAAGTCGAGATGGACGGCCCGCAGATACCGGGGCGAGATGAGGACGGTCAGGATGGTGATGGCCAGCAGCAGGACATTGAAGAAGGCGGCGAAGGAGTCGCCGGCCACGGTGTCGGCGAAGGCCGAGCGATGCTGGCCCCAGAGCGGGATGCTCGCGATTAGCGCGATGGCGAGCCCTACCACGGTGACGACCGCCAGCCAGCGCCGCCGGTCCGGGGGAACGACCAGGTCCAGGAGGAGGACCACGATGATGGTCCCGGTCACCACCAGCTCCGGGAGCACCGTCTGATAGTCGATGTGCACTGCCGAGAGGTCGATCACCGGCTGACCACCGCCTGCACGGTCGCCTGCACGGCGGCCGGGAAGAACGCGGGCGAGACCCCCAGCACCACCATCAGCGCCAGCAGCGGCGCCAGCACGCCGGCCTCCGTCCAGCGCGCCTCGGCGAAGGCAGCAGGTTGAGGCGCCGCCTCCTGGAAGGCGCCCTGGTACATGCGGAGCACATACCAGGCGGCCAGGATCACGCCCAGGCCGGCGCCCACCGCCAGTGGCAGGAAGCGGCTCCAGGCGCCCAGCATGATCAGGAACTCACCAACGAACCCGTTGAGGCCGGGCAGCCCCAGCGCCGCCAGGGACACCACCAGGAACAGGGCCGCGAACAGTGGGGCACGCTGCTCCAGGCCGCGGAGCTGGGTCCGGTCGCGGGTACCGGCCCGCCGCTCGATCATGGCCACGATCAGGAAGAGGGCGGCGATGATCACGCCGTGGTTGATCATCTGGATGAGCGCGCCTTCCACGCCCAGCAGGTTCTGGGTGAAGATGCCCAGGCCGATAAAGCCCAGGTGGCTCATGGACGCGTAGGCCACCAGCCGCTTCAGGTCGCGCTGCGCCAGTGCCATCAGCGCCCCATAGAGAATGCCGGTCACCGCCAGGCCGGCCAGGTACGGCCCGGCGCTGCGCGTGCCGTCGGGGAAGAGCGAGAGGTTGAAACGGAGGAACCCATAGGCGCCCAGCTTGGAGATCAGGCCGGCAAAGATGAGGAGAGTGGGGACCGGGCTGGCGGTGTAGGCGGCGGGCAGCCAGGTATGGAGCGGGAACAGGGGCATCTTGACCGCGAAGGCGACGGCGAAGCCCAGGAAGAGAAGGACCTGGATCCCGACCCGGATGCCCAGCACGTCGACCGCGCCCGTCACCGGGTGCTGCACCAGGGTCGACCAGTCAAAGGTGAGCTGGCCGGTCTGGTTGGCGTTGAGGGCGGCCAGCGCCAGGATGGCGACCAGCATGAAGAAGCTGGCCAGCACGGTGTAGATCAGGAACTTGAAGGCGGCGTAGATCCGCCGGCCCTCGCCCCAGGCACCGATCAGGAGATAAAGGGGGACCAGCATCGCCTCCCAGAAGACATAAAAGAGGATGAGATCCAGGGCCACCAGCACCCCGGTGGTGGCGGCCTCCAGCACCAGCATCAGGAGCACGAACTCCTTGAAGCGCGGCATCTGCGGGTCGGTGATGGCCAGTGCCAATAGGAACAGGAGGGCGTTCAGTCCGAGCAGGAAGAGGCTGAGCCCATCCACCCCCAGGTGGTAGGAGATCCCGAGGTTCGTGATCCAGCCGTGGTGTTCGTCGAACTGGAGGCCGGCCGTACCCTGCTGGAAGCCGCCCAGCAGCAGGCCGACCAGCCCCAGGGTGAAGACGGTGGTCAAGATTCCAAGCTGCTTGATCACGCTGCGAGCCGCGCTGGGCGCCAGCAGCACCAGGAGCGCGCCGGCCAGCGGCAAGACGACCGCGAGGGTGAGCCAGGGGACGGTGGCCGGCAGCTGGTACCAGCTCACAGGGCGTGCGTCCTCAGCAGCGTGTAGCCCAGGTAGGCGGTGAGCAGGGCGGCGCCGCCCAGGGTCCAGAGGGCGTATCGGCGGACCTTGCCCGTCTGGAAATGTCGCCAGTCATCGGCCAGGTCGCCGATGCCGAGCACCAGGCCGTCGATGAAGCCGTCCAGGATGCGCGGCTCGAAGACGCCATCCAGGAAGTGGCCCAGCGCCATCCCGGGCCGGACGAACAGCCGGTCGTAGAGCTCGTCGATGTAGTACTTGCGCCAGAGCAGCGTGTAGACCGGCCGGACCCGGGCCGTGATGGCCGCGGCGGCGGCGGGATCTCGGGCATAGAGCCGGTAGGCGAGCAAGAAGGCGGCCAGAGCCACGACGCTAGTCACCACCGCCAGGCCGAGGAATTCCGCCGGAGTAGCCTCGGCCGTCTTCCCCAGGACCGGCTGCAGGAACCCGCCCACGCCGATGTAGCCGCCGATGATGGCGAAACCGGCCAGGATGATCACCGGCACCGTCTGCACCGGGGGCGCCTCGTGCAGGTGGCGCGGGTCCTCGGGCAGCCACTCCCAGCCGAAGGCGATGAAGAACAGGCGGAACATGTAGAAGACCGTCAGGCCGGCCGTAAACAGGGCGATCAACCCCAGCAGGGGCGCCGCCGGCCCCATGGTGAGCGCGGCGTGGATGATCTGGTCCTTGCTAAAGAACCCGGACAGGAACGGCGCGCCGCTGATGGCGAGGGTGCCCACCAGGAAGGTCCAGAAGGTAATCGGCAGGCCGCGCCGCAGGTTGCCCATCTTGCGGATGTCCTGCTCGTCATGGAAGGCGTGAATCACGTTGCCGGCCGCCAGGAAGAGCAGCGCCTTGAAGAAGGCGTGGGTCATGAAGTGGAACATGCCGGCGGTGTAGGCGCCGATGCCCACCGCCAGGAACATGTAGCCGATCTGGCTCATGGTCGAGTAGGCCAGTACCCGCTTGATGTCGACCTGGACCACGGCGATGGTCGCTGCGAAGAGCGCGGTCGCCGCCCCGATCACCGCCACGGTGGCGCCGGCGATCGGGGCCCAATCGTAGAGCAGGTGCATCCGGGCCACCAGGTAGACGCCGGCCGTGACCATGGTGGCAGCGTGGATCAAGGCGGACACCGGCGTGGGGCCCTCCATGGCGTCGGGCAACCAGGTGTGGAGCGGAAGCTGGGCCGACTTGGCGACCGCGCCAACGAGCAGCAGAAGACAGATCGCCGTAATGACAGTGCCGCCTTTCGGAAGTGAGGCATAACTGAGCCGCTGAAAAGGGGCATGCGTTTCGCCGAAGAG
>DASQAY010000388.1:0-16934 GCA_035635515.1 Candidatus Eiseniibacteriota bacterium
TGACCGCGAGGCCGACCAGCCAGCCCTGGAACTTGCGCCGGAGGCTGGCACCAAGGCCTTGCCCCGTCTCCAGCGCGATCCGGGCGCACAGTTCCTGCACGGCGGCCATCAGGGGAAACGTGAAGAGCGCCGTCCACAGCAGGCCAAATCCGAACTGGCTGCCCACCTGGGAGTAGGTCCCAATGCCGCTGGGGTCGTCGTCGCTGGCGCCCGTGATGAGGCCTGGCCCCAGGACCCGGAGCAGGCCACGCAGCCCGCGCGGCCGATCCCGTCGGCGCGGCGGCTGGTGGGCAAGACGGTCCCCAGGCAATTCCAAGTTTTTGATACCCGGACTATAACATTCAGGCGTTGCTGAAGATCGGAATGTTCAGGCCGTTGAGGGCCGCCGCCGAGTCGCTGGCCAGGAACAGGATCAATCGGGCCGCCTGTTCTGGCGTCATCCCCGCCTTGAGCCCGGGCACGGCCTTGGCCAGGAGCGTGGTCTCCACGGCGCCCGGGGAGAAGGCAACGGCCCGGATATTGAAGGGCTTGCCCTCCACGGCCAGGGCCTCGGTCAGCCCAACAATGCCGAACTTGGCCACCACGTACGCCGCCAGCCCCGCAAACTTCTCCACGCCCGGGGTCCCCGAAAGGGAGGCGACGTTAACGATGCACCCGCCTCCCGAGCCGGCCATCTGACGAAAGGCTGCCCGCGCACAGAGAAACGCACCGCGCACGTTCGACTCCAGGGTGTCGTCAAATGCCTCGGCGGTGATCTCCGGGAAGAGCGATCGGGTCAGCGTGCCGGCGTTGTTGACGAGCAGCGTGACTGGTCCAAATCGGTCCCGGCAGCGCTCGAATAGCTCGTCCACGTCGGACTCGCGTCCGACATCCGTGACCACGGGCTCGGCAACGCCGCCCTGCTGTTGAATGACGCTGGCCGTCTCGTTCAGCTCTGCGGCCGTGCGCGCCGCCAGCACGACCTGGCTGCCCTGCCGAGCGAGGGCCAGGGCGGTCGCCCGGCCAATGCCGCGTCCGGCTCCGGTCACTACCGAGACCTGTCCGATCACTGGCCACTCAGCGTCGCATACAGGCGGATGTGATCCTCGATCATCCGGTCCAGGTCGAAGTGCTCGAGCGCCCATGCGCGGCACCTGGCCGGATCGAGGCCGGGGGCGCGCTCGGCCGCGGCGACGAGGCCATGCACATCCCCAGGCGCTACCAGGAACCCGCTGATGCCGCTGGCCACAATCTCGGGAAGGGCGCCCCGAGCGTACGCCACCACCGGGGTGCCGGCCGCCATCGCCTCCACGGCGGTCAACCCGAACGGCTCGTCCCACTTGACCGGCATCAAGAGCACCTGCGCCCGCGCCATCTCGGCAAAGACGGCGGCCCGGGGGATGGCGCCCAGGACTTCGTGCTTGGCCAGGTGGGGCCTTGCCTGCTCGGCGTACGCGGCATCGTACACAGGAGCGATCAGGCGGATCGGTCGTCCAGCCATCTCGGCGGCGGCCACCGCTTCGAGCGCACCCTTCTCCGGAGCCAGCCTCCCCACAAACAGCCAGCCCGATTTTTCCGGACTGACTGGAATCTTCGAGACTGGGACGCCGTTCCGGATGACATCGATCGCGCCGACCAGTGGCTGCCAGGTGGCGGCGGCCCAGTTCGAGACCGTCACCAGGCTGGCGCCGCTTTCGGCCGCGTACTTGGCGGCGTCGGCCACCGGACCGGTAGCCGGCGGCAAATGGAGCGTATGGACGACGTGCGGACGGGCCTCCATAAGCAACTCGAACGGATCGGGGTCGAACGCGTGATTGTGGACGACGTCGAATTCAGACCGGCGCCGGCCAATCTCGTACGCAATGCGCATGAAGGCGAGCCGCTGCTGGGAAGCCGCGGTGGCTGTGTCGGGTCCGCGCAGGCCGTGGCGAGCCGCCGCGAAAGTTGTCGGGTCGATCCCCAGCCGGGGCAGCTCCACGCCGGCGACCCGCGAGCCGTCAGCCGCAAAGAGGGTGACCGCGTGGCCGGCCTCGGCCAGGCCGGTCGCCAGGTCGGCCAGCAACGCCTGGCTGCCACCCAGGAACGGGTCCGCAATTGGCGTCACCAGGGGCGCGACGAGCGCCACCCTCACGGCTTGGCGACGTCGAGCCAGCAGGCATCGCGTGGCGGGTTGATCCCGAGCAGCTCGAATGGCACGATTGGGCGGCCGGTCTGCCGAAGGTGCGAGACGACGACGTCAGAGTAAAAGATCTCGGCGCACGCCAGAGCCGTATCCAGGTCCCGGAACCGAACTTCGAGCGCGCCCTCGCAGACCTGGTAGCGAAAGCCGCGCGCCATGAACCACTCGGGCTTATCGGGCCAGAGGATGGCGATGTGACCGCCCGGTCGAACCACGCGCCGCAGCTCCCGGAGGCCGGCCTCGCCGCCTCGTCGGGGGTCAGACCCGAACGCGGACGCGGACACCGCGAGGTCGACTGAGGCATCCGGTAGGGGCAGCCCCTCGCTGAAGCCCGTGGCCACGTCGACGTTCGCGAGCCCACGACCGCGGATCTTTTCTTCGAGAAGTTCCCGCATGGGCGTGGCCGGCTCGATGGCATGGACTCGGCCGGCCCGCGCCGCGCATAGCAGGGTTAGCCGTCCGGTCCCGGCCCCGACGTCGACGACCGTCGCCCCGTCTAGCGGCAGGATGGCGAGCAAGTCCGGATGCAGGGGCTCGCCTTCCGTCAGGCGGTCATAGAGCTCTGGTTCGTTCCAGTACAGGAGGTCCCAGGCCAGCGGGCCGCTCGGATCGGCCGGCTCTGGCCCGGGCTGGAGCCGCGCCCGGGCGGCGGGCTCGATGGCTTCAAAATGCTCCGGTCCATAACGGCGGGCCAGCCCTGCCGGAACCGTCAGCCCCGGTCGCCATTGCGGATCGATCACGGCCGTTTGCATTGGTAGCTTGTAGCCTAATGGCAATGGACAGCGCCGCTGAAGTTCGGATCACACGTCGAGAGCACTTCAGCGCCGGACACCGCCTTTTCCTTCCCGAACTGTCCGATGCCGAGAACTATGCGCTGTTCGGGCCGTGTAGCAATCCGAAGGGGCATGGCCACAACTACCGGCTGGAGGTGACGCTGGCGGGGCCGGTCGACGCCCGTACCGGGATGGTGATGGACTTGAAGCGACTGCATGAGGTCGTCCAGGCCGTCATCCTGGACAAGGTCGATCACCGCAACCTGAACCTGGAGGTCGACTTCCTGCAGGACGTCCAGCCGACGACCGAGAATCTCGCCCGGGCGTTCTTCCAGGAGCTGGCCCCGCACATCGCCCATGGCCGGCTGCGTCGCATCCGGCTCGAGGAGACCGACCGCAATATCGCAGAATATGAAGTCCATGGCTCAGCCCATCCCTCTTCCTGACCCCATGGAGGACCTGGTCCGCCGTCAGCTCGAGCTGATCGGTGAGGACCCCACGCGAGAGGGGCTGCGCGACACACCGGTGCGGGTCGCCGAGAGCATGGCCTTCCTCACTCGGGGATACCGCCAGAATATCAAGGAGGTCTTTGGCGACGCCCTCTACCACGAGAAAGTCAAGGACATGGTCGTGGTCAAGGACATCGAGCTCTACTCCCTGTGTGAGCATCACCTGTTGCCGTTCTACGGCCGGGCCCATGTCGGCTACATTCCCAACGGGACGATCATCGGCCTCAGCAAAATGCCCCGGCTGGTCGATTACTATGCCCGGCGGCTGCAGGTCCAGGAGCGGCTCACACGGCAGATCGCCGAGTGCATGCTGGAGCACTTGAAACCGCTCGGGGTCGGCGTGGTGATCGAGGCCAATCACCTCTGCATGATGATGCGTGGGGTGGAAAAGCAGAACAGCCGGGCGATCACCAGCTGCATGCTGGGCAGCTTTCAGACCGACCCCAAGACGCGGTCCGAGTTCATGCAGCTGGTCAAGGGCAACCCAACCGTATAGCCGAGCTCTTCTGCGGCACTTCCGGTTTCTCGTACGAATCCTGGATCGGCCGCTTCTACCCGAAGCGAATCCGGGCGGCGGACATGCTGCCCTTCTATGCGTCCCGCTTGAACAGCGTCGAGCTGAACACCACCTTCTATCACTGGCCCAAGCCGTCGTCACTGCAGGCGTGGGCGGCGGCCGCGCCCGAAGGCTTTCGGTTCGCCATCAAGGCGCATCGCTGGCTGGCCAACCCGCTCAACGTGGAGCGATTCGAAGCCGGGCTGCCGGAGCTCACCGAGCTGTACGGGACGCTGGGCCCGGCCTTGGGACCGCTGCTCTTCAAGCTGCCGCCGCCGGCCGCGGCGTCGACCGAGCGACTGGGCCGTTTTCTTCGCCTCGTGCCGGCCGGCTGGCGGGTGGCGTTCGAGTTCACCCATCCGTCGTGGGACGCCGATGACGTGACCCGGTTGTTGGAAGACGCCGGGGCGGCCGCCTGCGCCGTCGACGAGGGGCCGCAGCTGCCTTCCCCCCGCGGGGCCTATCTCTATGTGCGACTCCGCCGCGACCGGTATGGTCCCCGGGCCCTGGCCGGGTGGGCCGAGCACATTGCCCGCGCCCTGGCTGAGGGCCGGGACGCGTATGTGTACTTCAAGCACCAGTCGGCCGGCCCGGCCCGAGCCGAGCGGCTTCGAACGTTAGTCCAAACATCCGCTCGCCCCGTAGTCAAACCGGGGGTATAATCGGCCGGAGTATGGCCCGATCCATGTGGCGCGGCGCGATCAGCTTTGGGATGGTGGCCATCCCGGTCCGGATGTATCTGGCCACCGAGGCGCAGTCCACGGTGTCGTTGCGGATGCTGTGTCCGCATTGCCAGCTGCCCATCAAGCAGCAGCGGCACTGCCCCACCGACGATCACGTCGTGCCCTTCAATGAAGTCATTCGCGGGTACGAAGTGTCCAAGGGCAAATACGTGGTGCTGGACGACTCGGACCTCGACAAGCTGCCGCTCAAGACGACGAAGACCATTGACATCATGGAGTTCGTGGACGCCAGCGAGGTCCCCCTGCCCCTCTACCTCAAGTCGGCCTACTACCTGGAGCCCGAAGAAGTCGGGGTCAAGCCCTACTTCCTGCTCAAGCAGGCGTTGCAGGACACCGGCAAGGTGGCGGTGGCCAAGGTCGCCTTGCGTGACCGCGAGCACCTCTGCCTGATCCAGGTCGAGGGCAAGGCCATCATGTGCAACACGCTGAACTGGCCGGAAGAGATCCGCTCGGCGGATGAGCTCAACCTGCCCGAGAAGAGCGTGAAGATCAGCGACAAGGAAGTCCAGATGGCCAACTCGCTGATCGAAAACCTGAGCGACACGTTCCAGCCCCAGCGCTACACGGATGACTACCGGGCCGCCTTCATGCAGATCGTGGAGCAGAAGCTCGCCGGACAGGAAATCGTGGCGCCCACCGCCGCCGCCGAGCCCAAGGTAATGGACCTCATGGCCGCGCTCAAGGCCTCAGTCGAAGCCGCCAAGCAGGGCAAGAAGAAGGCCGGGGCGGAGCCGGCCAGGGCCGCGGCCGGACGCCGGGTGAAGGTCGCCGCCAAGACCACGACGGCCAAGCCCGCCAAGCGCAAGACCGCCTGACCTCGGCCATGGCGCGCGGGCCCAGCGCAAAGGCGGTCGAGCTCGACCTCCCGTTCACCAGCGCCCTTCCGGATCGGATTCGCCCCATGCTGCCCATGCTGGCCGCCGAACCGTTCGACTCACCCGCGCACTGCTTCGAGGTGGCCTGGGATGGCGTCCGGGCGATGGCTTCACTGAGTGGTGACCGGTTGCGGCTGACCGGTCGGAGCGGCCAGGATCTCACCGCCGCATATCCAGAGGTGGACAGGCTGAGCTCGCTGCTGCCGCCGGGGACGATGGTCGACGGCGAGTTGATCGTAGCCGACCGGGAAGGGCGGCCCGACCCGGCAGCCATACAGGAGCGGCAGCAGGCACAGGACCCATACGACCTCGCGGCGGGAGCCCGCACCCACCCGGTGACCTACGTCGTCTACGACATCCTTTTCCGCCGTGGCCGGTCGCTACTGCCCGACCCCCTGCACCGTCGGCGCGAGACGCTCAAGGACACGCTGGGCTCGACCGGGTCGATCTACGTTCCTGGGGCCTTGGAGGCCGAGGGCATCGCATTCTTCGAGGCTGCCCAGGAAAAGGGACTGCAGGGGATCGTGGCCAAGCGGCTGGACAGCCCGTACACACCCGGCCGCCAGCATCAGGCCTGGCTGTTGATCCAGGCGGTGCGCCAGGCAGACTTCGTGGTGATGGCCTTCACCCCGGGCCGCGGCGATCATCCGCTGCAGGGGCTGATCGTCGGCAGCTCCGACGGCAACGGCTACCGCCCGGTCGGTCGCGTATCCGGGGGCTACGACCTGCGGGCGGGGCTCCGGCTCCGCCGGCTGTTGGACCCACTGCCGACTGCCAGCGCGAGCCCGGGCGAGCGGTGGGCGGGCGATGAGGTCTGCTGGGTTGAGCCGCGGGTGGTGGTCTCGGTGAAGTTCAGCGAGTGGGACCACACCGGCCAGCTGCGCTTCCCGATCTATTGCGGGCTCAAACCCGATGTCAGCCCCCACGAATGCGTGCGCCTGCCCCTGATCGAGCAGCCGCCCCCGCCCGCCCGGCCCCGGGTGGCGATCGAGCTCCCCACCCTGCCACTACAGTAGATCCCGTGAAAGTCCCCGTCCGCCTGCGGGTGAACGGAGAAGACACCGAACTGTTGGTGCCGCCCTACAAGACGGTCCTCGAGATTTTGCGCGAAGACCTGGGCCTTACCGGCACCAAACATGGATGCGAGCTGGGCGAGTGCTCGACCTGCGGCATCCTGGTCGACGGCAAGCCCTATCTCTCCTGCCTGGCGCTGCCGCTGGACCTGGAAGGCCGCGAGATCACGACGATCGAAGGCCTGGCCGAAGGCAGCCGGCCCCACCCGCTGCAGGTCACCTTTGCCGAGCTGGGCGCCGCCCAGTGCGGCTATTGCACGCCATCGATGATCCTGACCGCCAAGGCGTTGCTGGACACCGATCCCCATCCCTCGCGGGCCGCCATCCAGCAAGCCCTGGCGGGCGTGCTCTGCCGGTGCACCGGCTATCTCAAGATCTTTGAGGCGGTCGAGCTGGCGGCATCACGGCATGGCTGAGCCGCACGCCGACGAGCTGGCGGTCATCGGCAAGTCGCTGCCCAAGCCCGACGCCATGGGCAAGGTCAGCGGGCAGGCCCGCTTCGCCGACGACTTGATGCTGCCGCGGATGCTCTTCGCCCGCATCCTGCGCAGCCCGCTCCCGCACGCCCGCATCCGCCAGGTGGATGTCTCACGGGCCCGCGCTATGCCGGGGGTGCAGGCGGTGCTGACCGGCGAAGACCTGCCCATCAAGTACGGCATCCTGCCGGTCAGCCAGGATGAAGAGGCCCTGTGCTCTGAGAAGGTTCGCTACGTCGGTGACCCCGTGGCGGCCGTGGCCGCCATCGACGAATGGATCGCCGACGCCGCTCTGGAGGCCATCGACGTGGCCTTCGAGGAATTCCCCAGCGTGATGAGCATCGACGAGGCCCTCGCTCAGCGAGGCGAGCCGATCCACCCCCGGGGCAATGTGCACAAGGCCGTGGCGCTCGAGTTCGGCGACACCGAGGAGGCCCTCCGGTCCGCCGACCACACCCGCGAGGACGTGGTCTTCTTCGAGGGCAATACCCATCTCCCCATGGAGCAGCACGCGGCGGTGGCCCAGTATGGCCAGGACGGCAAGCTCACCGTGTGGTCGTCGACGCAGACCCCGCACTACGTGCACCGGGCCCTGGGCAAGGTGCTCGAGCTGCCGATGAGCCGGATCCGGGTGATCGCCACCCCCAACGGCGGCGGCTTCGGCGGCAAGAGCGATATCTTCGCCCACGAGATCGTGGCGGCCAAGCTGGCCATGGTCACCGGCCGGCCGGTGAAGATCACGCTTACCCGCGAGGAGGTCTTCTATGCGCACCGCGGCCGCCATCCGGTGTTGATGAAGGTGCGCACCGGCTTTCGCCGGGACGGGCGCATCACCGCCATGCAGTTCCAGAGCTTCCTTGACGGCGGCGGGTATGGCAGCTACGGCGTGGCCAGCACCTACTACACGGGCGCCCTCCAGACCGCCACCTACGCCATCCCCCGCTACCGCTTCGAGGGCGTTCGCCTGTTCACGAACAAGCCCCCCTGCGGGCCCAAGCGCGGCCACGGGACGCCCCAGCCCCGCTTTGCGCTGGAGGTTCACCTGGACAAGGTGGCCGAAGAGTTGGGCCTCGACCCGGTCGCCATCCGCCGCCGAAACCTGGTGCAACCCAACAGCCAGACCGTCAACTGGCTTCGGATTACGAGCTGCGGCCTGGAGGCCTGCATGGATCGGGTGGTGGCCGACTCGCGCTTCCTGGAGCGGCGCACCGCGATGCCCAGCGGCCGTGGCCTCGGGTTTGCGGTCAGCTCGTACCTGTCCGGGGCGGGCACCGCGATCTACTGGAACGACATGCCGCATTCCGAGGTCCAGGTCAAGGTCGACCGCGGCGGCGGGGTGGCGGTGCTGTGCGGCGCCATCGACATCGGGCAGGGATCGGATCACATCCTGGCGGCGATCGTGGCCGAGGTTCTGGGGGTATCGCTGCAGGACATTCAGCTCACCACCGCCGACACCGACCTGACCCCGATCGACCTGGGCAGTTATTCCTCGCGGGTCACGTTCATGGTGGGCAACGCCGCCATCGCCGCCGCCCAGAAGGTGCGCCAGCGGCTGGCCGAGGCCGCCGCCCGGGTACTGCACTGCGATCCGGACGAGCTCACCTTCCGGGGAGGCCTGGTCGTCCGGCGCGACCGTCCCAGCGAGGCCATGTCATTCGCCCAGGCGGTCCAGGCGGCCGAAGCCGGCGAGGGGGTGATCAGCGCCAGCGGTAGCTACACGCCGCCCAAGCTGGCCGGGCCGTACAAGGGCTCCGGGGTGGGCCCCAGCCCTGCGTACTCATTCTCCGCCGCGGTGGTGGAGGTCGATTGCGATCCGCGGACCGGCGAGGTGCGGGTACCGGAAGTCTGGATCGCGCACGACATCGGGCGGGCCATCAACCCGGTGCTGGTGGAGGGACAGGTCGAGGGCAGCGTGTACATGGCGCTGGGCGAAGCCATGATGGAAGAGCAAACGTTCCGAATCGGCGTCCACAAGTTTCCATCGATGCTGGAGTACAAGAGCCCGACCACCCTGGAGATGCCGGTCGTGCACACCAGTCTTATCGAGAGCCTCGACCCCGAGGGGCCGTTCGGCGCCAAAGAAGCCGGCCAGGGGCCCTTGCTGCCCGTGATCCCCGCCATCGCCAACGCGGTCTACAACGCGCTGGGGGTCCGCATCGACGAGATCCCGATCACGCCCGAGAAAGTGTTGAGGGCCCTGGCTCAGCCATCGCGGCGCGTCGGGCCCAAAGCGGTACCGCGATTCGCCTTTCCGTCCCCGATCCAGGCCCCACGCCCGCCCGAGTGGGAGGGGAAGTAGTGCTGCGGCTGCCGCCCCTTCGGTACCTGCGTCCCACCTCGGTGGAGGCCGCCGCCGAGGCGGTCGCCGAGCAGCCGGGGGCCATGCTGATCGCCGGCGGGACGGACCTGGTGCCGAACCTCAAGCGCCGGCAGTTCGATGCACCGGTGCTGGTCAGCCTGCGGGGGATCGCCGGGTTCGATCGCATCCAGGGTGAGTCCGGTCAGGGCATGGTCATCGGCGCCGGTGCCACGCTGGACCAGGTCGCCACCCACCCGGCGCTGCAAACGGCCTACCGAGCGCTGGCCCAGGCCGCCGGGTTCGTGTCCACGCCCCAGATCCGGCACATGGGAACGATCGGCGGCAACCTGCTGGTCGATCCTCGCTGCAACTATTACAACCAGTCGGCCGCCTGGCGCAAAGCGGTCGGCTACTGCCTGAAACGGGATGGCGATATTTGCCTGGTGGCGCGCAGCTCGCCCCGCTGCTGGGCGGTCTCGTCCTCCGACAGCGCCCCCGTGGCGGTGGCGCTGGATGCCGAGCTGACCCTTCGCGGTGCTGCAGGGGAACGGCGGATGCCGGCGGCCGAGCTCTATCGCGACGACGGCATCGTGTACACGACGAAGCGACCGGACGACGTCATCGTGGGGATCCACCTGCCGGCGGCGCCGGCCATGACCAGCGCCTACTGGAAGTTGCGGCGGCGCGGGTCATTCGACTTCCCGGTCCTGGGAGCCGCGGTGGCGCTGGACTGGTCAGACGGCATGGTACGAGTGGCGCGCGGCGCCCTGGGCGCCGCTGGCTCTCATCCAGTTGACGTCAGCCGCTGGTTGACTCCCCTGGTGGGTCGCCGTCCGGACGACGAGCTCATTGCCCAGGTCGCCGAAGCCGCCGAGAAACCAGCGAAGCCCCTGGACAACACCGACTTCTCGCACTACTGGCGAAAACGGATGACCCGGGTGCTGATCGAGCGGGCGCTACGAGAGGCCTGCGGCCTGGATCCGCTGGCCGGGCGTCTGACCGCGCAAACCAGGTCCGGCCAGGCCGCTTGAGCTGATTCAGACGGCTGACGAGAGACCGATGACGGCGCTGACCAGCAGCCAGCCCAGGCCCACTGCCGCCAGGCTCCACCCCACGATGGCCGATACCGGGATCTGGCGGCGGCGGCGCCAGACGGGCCGGGTTTGATCTGGATTCTGAGTGGCGAGCACTATGGTTTCATCCCCCTGGAGAATATCGGGTTTACCAACAGTCTGGCTATCATCATAGCTGGAAACGTCCGGTGCGTCTAGTTCCGTATTTATCAAGCATGAGACGCCTGTGCCCCCGCCAATCTTTCAGTCTGTCTCCCACAGGGAAGGGTAGGCGAGCACGCTGCCCCCTCCCACAGGGGGAGGGGTAGGGGAGGGGCTAAGGCTTGAGGTCCCAGGCCCGCAGCTCGTCCAGCGCCTGGTAGGCGGTCAGGTCGTACTGGACCGGCGTGATCGAGACGAAGCCCTTGCTGACCATGGCGACGTCGGCGTCCTCGGCCGTCTCCATCGGGCGGAAGGTGCCGGCCAGCCAGTAGTACTCCTGCTGGCGCGGGTCGGTGCGCCGCTCGAATTGTTCCTCCACCCTCGACTCCCCCTGCCGGGTGATGGCGACGCCCTTGATCTCCGCCTCGGCCACGTTGGGCACGTTGACGTTGAGCAGCACCTTGGGCGGCAGCCCGTGGCTGAGCACCGCCAGGGCCAGCTTGCGGGTGAATCGGGCCGCGTACGCGTAATCGGGATCGGTGAAGGTAGCCAGCGACACGGCGATGGAAGGGATACCCAGGATGCGGGCTTCGGTGGCAGCCGAGACCGTGCCCGAGTAGATCACATTGGTGCCGGTGTTGGCGCCCAGGTTGATCCCGGAGACGACCAGGTCAGGCGGTCGCGGCAGAATCGCCTTCACGGCCAGCTTCACACAGTCGGCCGGCATGCCGTTAACCGCGTAGCCGAAGCGAGCGCTTCGTCGCACTACTTCCTTGGCCCGCAGCGGCAGCAAGAGGGTGATGGCATGGCCCACCGCGCTCCGTTCTGCATCGGGGGCCACCACCTCCACCTGGCCGATCTTGCGCAACTCCTGCCAGGCGGCCAGGATGCCGCCCGCGTAGATGCCGTCGTCGTTGGTGAGGAGGATGAGCGGCCGCTGCACGCTGTTCATGATGACGTAGCTCGGATCCGGGCTCAGGACGGGCGACTATACTTAGGGCTAGTCGAGCGGCGGACAGCTGGAGGCGAGGGCCATGGACGATCCGATTCTCGAGTTTCTGCGGTCCCAATCCCACAACTATCGCTGCCGCGTGTGCGGATCCAGCCACAAGGGATCGCAACTGCGCAAGATCGGGCAGCAAAACAATAAGGTCGTGGTCCAGGTGACGTGCGGTCGCTGTCGGGACTCGTTTATGCTGCACATCCAGTTCGCGGGGGCGCTGAGCGCCGAGGTGGAGGAAGTGACGGCCGTCGTCCCCTCTCCACGGGACGCCGAGGAGATCGACGGCGATCCGGTCACCCACGACGAGGTGCTCGATGCCCACCAACGGCTGGCGGGCTTTCAGGGGAAGCTCACCGACCTGATCGGCTAGCGCGCCGGCGCCTTACAGCAGCCGTCCCAGGAAAGCGACTCCAAAGGGAATCAGCAGGGCCAGTAGCGACGCCACGATCGCGATCAGGTTGGGGAGCTGCCGCGGATCGCGCATGCCGACATACGTTAGATAGGCCGCCACGGCGGCACTCCCGACGACCGCGATGGCCGCCAGGCCGCGCACCAGTTCCGGGTACTCCGTGTAGAAGCGGGACTGGCGGCGGCGGGCGATGCCGATGAGCCAGAAGACGACGAGGCCGTTCAGCACGAGGGAGCTGATCAGCGCGCAGGCCGCGATCAGCAAGCGGAACTGGGCGAGGTGGGCCATCACGAAGGCCGACAGATTCACCATCAGGATGCCCAGGGGGGTGACGATGCCGATGGCGATCAGGATGGTGCGCCGATTGGCGCGGATGCGGACCACGTCAGGTGACAGCCAGCTTCCGGGCGTATTCGGGTCGCGCCCAGGCCTGGCTGCGCAGGACGTCGCCGAGGCGGCTCACCGCATCCCAGATGTCGACGTATCGGTTATAGAGGGCGGCGAAGCCGAAGCGCATCAGGTCGGGTGTTCGAAAGTCACCGATCACACCCGCGTCGATCAGGGCCCGCATGACTCGGTAGGCCTGCGGGTGACGGACGGCGACGTGCGAGCCGCGCTGAGCGGCGTCGCGCGGGGAGGCGATCTCCAACTCGAACCCCTCGATGGTGTCCACCAGCCGGATGAAGAGGTCACCCAGCGCCTGGGACTTCCGGCGGGCCGCTTGCAGGTCAACCTGCAGCCATAAGTCAACGCCCACCTCCAGCGCCGCCATCGCCAATATCGGCGGCGTCCCGGCCACCTGCCGCCTGATTCCAGGGGCTGGACGGTAACGCGGCTCGAAGCCGAATGGGTCGGCATGACCCATCCACCCCGTCAGCGGGGAGCGCAGGGCCTCCTGCCAGCGCCGTGCGACGAACAGGTAAGCCGGCGCGCCCGGGCCTCCGTTCAAGTATTTGTAGCCGCAGCCGACCGCGAGGTCGGCCTGGCTGCCATTCAGGTCGACCGGGAGGGCCCCGGCGCTATGCGAGAGGTCCCACAGCGCCAGCGCGTCGCGCCGGTGGGCGGCCGCGGTTAAGCGTGGCATGTCATGGAATGACCCACTCGCATAATCCACATGCGTAAGGGCGAGCACCGCCACGCTGTCGTCGAGGGCCTGCTCGAGGTCGGCCCGCTCCGCGACCCGGACGGCATGGGCGCCGTCGAGCAGGTCCACCAGCCCTTCGGCGATGTAGAGGTCGGTTGGGAAGTTCTGCGCTTCGGTGAGGATCACCCGTCGGTCCGGATGCAGCTTGATGGCGGCGGCCAGCAGCTTAAAGAGGTTCACCGAGGTGCTGTCGGTCGCGACGACCTCGCCCGGCTCCGCCCCGATTAGGCGGGCGATCTTGTCTCCGATGCGCGAGGGGGCATCGATCCAGTGGGCCGTATTCCAGCTCCGGATCAGCCCGGTGCCCCACTCCTCCCGCACCACGTGGTCGAGCCGCTCAGCGGTCGCCTTGGGGAGAGCACCCAGCGAGTTGCCGTCCAGGTAGACCACACCGTCCGGACAGGCGAAGTGGTCGCGCCACTGCGCCAGGGGATCCTGCCGGTCGAGTTCTGCGCATGCCTCCCGATCCACGGCCGCCTATCTCCGCAGGGTCGCGTATCCGCCGCGGTAGAAGATCAACGGCGGGTCGTCGCGCAGCACCTCAGCATTGACGACTTCGCCCAGGAAGATCGAGTGATCGCCGCCCTCGTAGACCGCCTGGACCCGCGCTTCCAGGAAGGCGATGGCCTGGGGCAGGATCGGGCAGCCGGTCACCCCGGTCCGATAGCTTCCAGGAGCGAACTCGACGCCCGCCAGCCGGCGGTCGTCGGCGAAGAAGCGGGAGGTGGCTTCCTCATTGGCCCCCAGGATGCTGGCGGCGTACAGGTGGCTCTCCAGCAGCAGGGCGTGCATGCGGGTCGTCTTCTCGATGGTGGCCAGCACCAGCAGCGGCTCCAGCGACACCGAGCAGAAGGCGCTTACGGTCATCCCGTGCAACTGTTCCCCGACCATGGTCGTGAGGACGGTAACTCCGCTTGGAAAGTGCCCCATCACGGAGCGAAACAGGGCCTGGTCGGGGGCGGGCACCGATCAATTAAAGCCGATCACGTCCGGGGAGAGGTTGGTACCTCCGCCCTGAGGACGTACCACGGCGTAGATGGGTTACCTCCCAACCCAATTCGCAGCTTCTTCACGCGGCGCTCACAGGTGGCCGAAACAATGAGCTCATCGAACGACCATCAAAAGGGGTGAGCGAAGAAATGAGAAGCCGCAGTGCATTGATCGTGAGCCGAATCCTTCAGCGGACCGTGCGATATTTCAATCCCGCGGCGAGGCTCATCCTGTACTCGCGCCTGCACGCCGTAATGAGCGGCCGCGTGGCCCTTCTTACCTTTACCGGGCGAAAGACGGGCCGGTCCTACACGACCCCCGTGAGCTACGTCCGGGAAGGAAGCTCGCTCCTCATCCCGGGTGGTGGTGGCTGGTGGAAGAACCTTGGCAGCGGGCCGCGGTCGCAGGTGCTCTTGCAGGGAACCTGGCACTCGGTGACTCCGGAGCTCGTGAGTGCGCCGAACGATCTGGCCATGGTGCTGCAGCGAATGCTCGCCGCCAACCCGGCCATCTCGATATTCACTGGAGTCAGCGCAGGCCCCGGTGGCCAACCGGATCCCCAAGCGCTCGAGCGCGAGCGACGGCGCGGATTCGTAGTCGTCCGGCTACGCCTGGATGCGGAGAGAGGGACTCAGGTCACGGACGCGGGCGCGTTGCATCACACAACGGCGAAAATTCAGATTTCAGGAAGCAGAACGGGCTGAACCTGGCCTCGGGTGCCGTATACTGTGGATGTCCGACTAGTCCAGTCGGAGTTCTATGAGATTTTCTACTCGCTCTGAATACGGCATCCGGGTCATGGTTCGCCTGGGCCGTCAGTACGGCAACGGGCCGGTCCCCCTGTCCGAACTGGCCCAGGAGGAAGGGCTGCCGGCCGCCTACCTGGAGCAGATCGCCGGGCAGCTGCGGCGCACCGGGCTGGTGTCCAGCCGGATGGGTGCGCGGGGCGGCTATGTGCTGGCCCGCCAGCCCGAGCAAATCACCATGGCCGACATCGTGCGCAGCCTGGAGGGCTCGCTGGCGCCGGTCAGTTGCCTGGCGGAAGGCGGCGGGCCGGACGAATGCACCCATGCCGACGTCCCCTGCTCTGCTCACTCCTTCTGGGAACGACTACAGGAAACCGTCACGGCGACCCTGTCGGCGGTCACCGTGGCCGACCTGATGGAAAAGGCCGAGGGAGCCCCGGCATGATCGAGACCCGCAGCCTGGACGTGACCGCCATCCGCGAGGACTTTCCGATCCTCGACCGGGTGATCAACGGCAAGCCGCTGGTCTACCTGGACAGCGCCGCGACGTCCCAGAAGCCGCGGGCCGTGATCGACACCATGACCGACTACTACTGTCGCTACAACGCCAACCCCCATCGAGGCGTGTACCAGATCAGCGAGGAGGCCACCGCCGCCTACGAGTCGGCGCGGCGGCGGGTCGCCACCTTCATCAACGCGCTCAGTCCCAAGGAAATCATTTTCACCCGCAACGTCACCGAAGCCATCAACCTGGTCCGCTACAGCTGGGGCCGCACGAACGTCCACCAGGGCGACCGGATCCTGCTGACCCAGATGGAGCACCACAGCAACCTGGTGCCCTGGCAGCTGCTGGCCGCCGAGGTGGGCGCCCAGCTGGACTTCCTGCTGATCGACGACCGCGGCCGTCTCATCCTCGATGACCTGGCCACGAAGGTGACTGGGGCCCGGCTGGTGGCGTTGACTCACCAGTCCAACACGCTCGGCACCATCAACCCGGTGAAGGAGATCGCCCGGGCGGCGCACCAGGCGGGAGCGCTGGTCCTGGTCGACGGCGCCCAAGCCGTGCCGCATATGCCGGTGGACGTGCGCGACCTGGACGTGGATTTCTACGGGTTCTCCGGGCACAAGATGTGCGGGCCGACCGGCATCGGGGTGCTGTGGGCACGGCGGTCGCTGCTGGAGGCCATGCCGCCATTCCTGGGTGGCGGGGACATGATCAAAAAGGTCACGCTCGAACACGCCACGTGGAACGATCTCCCCTGGAAGTTCGAAGCCGGGACCCCAGCGGTCGCCGAGGGGATCGGGCTGGGCGCCGCCGTGGATTACCTGTGTGGCATTGGCATGGACCGGATCCGGGCCCACGAGCGCACCCTGCTCGATTACGCGCTGGAGAAGCTCCAGGATGTCCCGCAGATCACGGTCTACGGTCCCCAGGACCCGGACGTCCATGGCGGAGCGGTGTCGTTCAGCCTGCCCGACATCCACCCCCACGACCTGGCCACCCTGATCGACCAGGAGGGCATCGCCGTCCGGGCCGGGCACCACTGTACCCAGCCGCTGATGGAGCGCCTGGGCGTGCCGGCCACCACACGGGCCAGTTTCTACCTCTACAACCGGCAGGACGAGGTCGACCAGCTGGTGGACGCCATCGTCCGGGCCCAGAAGGTGTTTGCATGACCAGCGACCTCTACCGGGAGCAGATCCTGGACCATTACAAGAACCCGCACAACTTCGGGGAGCTGGACGACGCGGATGTCGCCCAGGAGGGGGACAACCCGTTGTGCGGGGACGTCATCACCCTCTACCTGAAGCTGGACGATGGCAAGCTCAGCCGGGCCACCTTCCGTGGTCGCGGGTGTGCTATCAGCCAGGCTTCGGCCTCGATGCTGACCGACATGATCGTGGGCAAGCCCATCGAGGAGCTCAAGCACTTCCCCAGCCAGGCGGTCCTGGACGAGCTGGGGGT
>DASQAY010000389.1:0-6787 GCA_035635515.1 Candidatus Eiseniibacteriota bacterium
GCCCGGGTTATCCTCCACCAGCAGCACCCGGACCGGAACCCCCTTCATCCGTTCCTCTAGTTCGGCGGCAGCTTGACGATGGCTAGCCAGAAGTCCTCGATCGACTTCACCACGGTGAGGAATTGCTCGATATCGACCGGCTTGTTGATGTAGCAGTTCGCGTGCAGGTTGTAGGCCCTCACGATGTCCGCCTCGGCCTGTGACGTCGTCAGCACCACCACGGGGATCCGCTTCAGGTCGGCATCTTCCTTGATCTCCGCGAGCACCTCGCGGCCGTCCTTGCGAGGCAGGTTGAGGTCGAGGAGAATCAGGTCCGGGCGCACCGCACCGGCGTACTTGCCCTGCCGGCGCAGAAAGGCGATCGCCTCCACGCCGTCCTCGGCCACATAGAGCTCATTTTGGAATTTCGCTTCCCGAAGCGCTTCACGCGTCAATCGGACGTCCCCCGGGTTGTCCTCGACCAGAAGGATGTCGACGACGTCGCCCATGATTCTCATCGCTTTGCCTCCCGCCATCTATGGCCTCGATTTTTTCGGTCCAGCGCCGACCGCGCGGTCGACGATGGCGCGCTGCTGGCGGGTCCTCGCCCATGGAAAGTAGCCGATATCAGTCCTATCGCGACTCGACCCAGAACCCTCCGTGACAGCCTGGTAACAGTCCGCCCCAGGCGCTGCCGAAACGCCGGCGGGCGGGGTGGGGTCGCGCCGGAGACCCGTGACGGGAGAAGTGACTGAGCCCAAAACCAAGAGCATGCCCTTTACCGGGTTCGACGGCCACCTGCATCCGCTGGTGCGGGTGGCCGGGCAGAGTGGTGCCAAAGATGCCCCGACGATGCGCCAAAGAAGTAAGAGAACCTCCCTTTAGGGAGGGGCGGGGGATGGCTGCAACAGCCGCCCTCCCCCGATGGTGATCTATCGCGAAATGGGCGCCGGTTGCGGTGAGGGTTCCCTTTCCGGGTCGTCCACGAAGATCCGGCCCGTTTCGGCGATGCGCTGCGGCTGACGGGCCCGGAAGTAGAACAAGAGGACGACGCCGACCACCATCCAGGCTGCAATGATCAGCGGTGCCAGGTTGGCGGGCGGACCAAGGGGCGTGATCCCCAGCCCGGCGAAGTCGATGCCGAAGGCCGCGACCAATGCGGGCAGGAAGATCAGGCTGCCCACCACGGGGACCACCCCGTTCAGGAACCAGTTGAACTCGCCGCGCCGCTCACGGGCGTAGAAGACGAGGTTGCTGAGGTTGGTCAGGATGTAAATGGCCACCACGATGATGGTCGCCACCGTACCCAGCAGCGCGAAGGCAGGGAGCGGGCCTCCGGCCACGATCCCCAGTCCCACCGCCAGCACGATCCCGCCGATGGCCTGCACGTTGATGGCGACGTAGGGCGTCTTAAACCGAGTATGCACGCTGGCAAATGCCCTCGGGAGTAAACCGATACGGCCCAGTGCATAGCCCACCCGCGTCGCCGCGTTGACGCCGGCGTTGGAGTTGGCAATGGCGCTGTTCAGGACGGCCAGGATCACCAGGATGATGCCTGGTCCCCAGACCTTCTGCGCCATCCCGCTCCAGGGGTCGCCGCCGTTGTAGTTGATGAACTTGCCGGCCATGTTGCCCGGCCCGAAATAGACGGTCGCGGCGTAATAGCAGACCAGGTAAAAGACTCCGATCAGGACGCACGAGAGGATGACCGCCCGTGGAATGGTGCGGCGCGGGTCACGGGCTTCCTCACCGAGCGGGGCCGAGGCTTCGAAGCCGATGAAGGCGAGGATGGCGAAGATCATGGCTGGGAAGATCGATCCCCAACCCTTGGCGTTGCCGGTCGTCGGGGCCAAGACGGAGAGGGTGTTGTTGCCCCCAGCGGCCACGATCAGGGTGATGGCCAACGCCAGGAAGACCAGGATCTCGAAACTCCCCAGGGCAACTCCGGCTTCGGTCGACAGCCGGATGCCGCGATAGGTCAGCACCCATACGATCAGGCCGGCCACCACGGCGAAGGGCGCCCACAGCCACACGGGCCAGCCGAAATGAGAGTTCAGGTTGGCGGCCAGCTCGTTGCCGAAGATGAGATACAGGAGCGGCGCGACGATCGGCTCCGCCATCATGAAACCCCAGGCCACCAGGAACCCCACGCCGGCACCAAGTCCGCGCGCGCTGAAGGTGTAAAGACCGCCGGCGGAGGGGAGATGCCGGGCCAGCTGCCCGATCGAAATCGCGACCAGCAAGCAGGCGACCAGCGCCAGGAGGACGGCCAGGGAGATGCTGCCGCCCGCGTAGGGAACGCCGACGATTATGGAAAAGGCCACGGCCGCGGCGGGCGCCATGTGGGTGATCGATTGGAACAGGGTCGGCAAGAGTCCCACCGCGTTTCGATCGAGTCGGGCGACGCCGGACGCTGTGCTCATACCACCTCACCTCTCAAAAAGATCGCTTGGCAGGAACGCGGAGACGATCCAGTTCGGCGCATCGACGACTTCGCTGATTTTCAGGTCGACCGCCACGGAGCAGAGGGCGTAGGCGGACCGGGCATCCAGCCCGCGAGTCTTTTCCAGGTGCGCAATCATGCGCTCGATGCTCTGCCGGGTGGCCTGCATCAGGTCCGGCCCCACCCCGGTCACGGCGTGATAGCCCGCCTGGGCCGCCGAGCGGCGCTCCAACGGAACATGGATGTCGTACTCGGGAGTGTCAATGTGCAGATCGCGACGAACCGACAGCCGGACCGTGACCGACATCGGACACTCGATGGCGGTGCCGCAGACCTCGCCGTCACCCTGGGCGGCATGGGTATCGCCAATCCCGAGCAGGGCGCCTTCCACTTCGACCGGGAGATACACGGAGGCCCCGGCGCGCAGCTGCTTGATGTCCATGTTGCCGCCGACTCGGCGCGGCGGGACGACGCTGTGCAGACCGGGCTCGGCCGGAGCCAGCCCGATGACGCCGCAAAAGGGCTCGACCGGGACCGCGATCCGGTCCTGGAACCGGGTTCGCGGGCCCTCGATCGGCCAGATATGCAGCCATGGCTCCGGGAACTGGTCCGCCAGCAAGCCGAACCCGGGAATCTGCCCGGTCCAGCCCCACGATCCCGGTTCGATTTCCAGGAGGTCAATCTGCAGCACGTCGCCGGGGCGGGCCCCTTCCACGTAGATCGGCCCGGTCGCCGGGTTGACCGTCGCGAAGTCGAGGCTGGCGATAGCGCCGGCCGTGGACGAGGCCGTGAGCTGGCCCCCCGAGGCGTCCGCTGTCTCCAGGGTGACCTCCGCGCCAGACGCCACGGTGGTCACCGGCGGGTGGTCGCGGCTCCACCCGTAATGGACCTGCGAGCGCAGTAAATGGATCGACCTCACGGCCGGGGCACCCATCCTCTCCGCCTCCCTCCCTTTGGCGGCAGCCTAACATCTGGTGCCACCTGCCGTCCAGAGAGGCCTCGAGGTCGAGACGACCGTGCGCCAGGCGGCCCCTCGGAATCTAACGGCCGTGTTCCGAGTCGGTTAACTGCGGGTGCGCTGGAGCCTGAAACGCAATCACCGGCCAACATTTGGTTCATTCCTTCATATGCTTTCGCTGAAACTGCTCGCCGCCGTCTCAGGCTGGCGGGCGGTTGGCTACTACCTGACCCAGGTGGCAAACACCGCGGTCTGGATCACAGGGATCCTCGGCCTCGTTCTCCTGGTGGGGGCCGGCCTGCTAACCCTTGCCCTCCGGCGCCGCGACAGAGACGCAGAGCAGATCGGCCGGCTGAACGCCGAGCTGGCCCACCGGGCGGCCGTCACGCAGGCCGTCCTTGACAATATCGCGGACGGCATCTCGGTGGCCGACGCTGCCGGACACCTGACGTTCAACCCCGCGGCCGAGCGCATCATGGGCCGGAAACCGGTCGAGGGGGCGCCGTCCGCGGACTGGGTCGACAAGTACGGCCTCTTCTTGCCGGACATGCAAACCCCCTACCCGCAGGCCGATCTCCCAATGGCCCGTGCGATGCGCGGCGAATCGATCCAGCAAGCCGAGATTTTCGTCCGCCACCCCGGAGCCCCTGATGGCCTGTGGATCAGCGTCACGTCCAGTCCGCTTCGTATCGATGGGAAGGTCGCGGGCGGGATCTCAATCTTCCGGGACGTGACGGCTGCCAAGCGCACCGACGAAGCCATCAGGAAACTGAACGCCGAGCTGGTGCAGCGCGTCGCCGAACGGGATGCCACCAACCAGGAACTCGAGGCGTTCACCTACACCGTGTCCCACGATCTGCGTGCGCCGTTGCGGGCGATCCACGGCTTCGTCGGCATCCTGCTGGAGACGTACGCCCCAGACCTCCCGGCCGAGGCGCGCCGCTACCTCGACAGAGTGGCTGCCAACGCCCAGCACATGGGTCAGCTGGTGGACGATCTCCTCCGGTTCTCGCGGCTGGGCCGGCACCCATTCATAACCCGGGCGGTTGACACGCCGGCCCTCGTCCGCAGCGCCCTCGAACAGCTGGCGCCTGCCCTCGAAGGGCGGCAGGTCGAGCTGACGGTCGCTGATCTTCCCGGGTGCCGCGGCGATCCCGCCCTCCTGGAACAGGTCTTCATCAACCTCATCGGGAACGCCATCAAGTACACGCAGGGTCGGGTACTCGCCCGCATCGAGGTGGCAGCCCGTCCCGGAGACGATGGCGAGCCTATCTACTACGTGAGGGACAACGGAGCCGGCTTCGACATGCAGTACGTCCACAAGCTCTTCGGCGTCTTCCAGCGGCTGCACCGGAGCGAAGACTACGAGGGCACTGGGGTAGGCCTAGCGATTGTCCAGCGGATCGTGCACCGGCACGGTGGCCGGGTCTGGGCGGAGGCGGAGGTCGACAAGGGGGCGACCTTCTCTTTCACTCTCGGAGGTCCACCGCCACCGCAAGCAATGGCCGCGTAGAGAGCCTGCTCGTGGCTCACTCCGCCGGCTCTGCGTTGGCGGCCCGGCGTCACCAGGGCGATAATCCCAACCGGGCAGGCCAAGCGGTAGGCCTCCTGAGCCGTGCGGAAGGATGCCAAGCGATTGCCGCTAAACCGATCCACAGCTCAAGTCCCATCTTCATGATCGATCCCTCACCTCTATGGACCTGAACGACGTATCCGAGGAGTTTGCTCCATGCGCCAGGTCCCGCTCAGCACGCCGCCGCCGAAAAGGGTTGTCCTTGACACCCATGCGAAGCCCGGTCCATAGTCAGTCTCCAGCCGACTCAGGAGGTGATTGACGCTAATGACGGCCCAGGTCCTCGCCAACAACCTGTGGGTGATCATCGCCGGCTTGCTCGTCTTCGTCATGACCATTGCGGTGGGCTTTCTCGAGGTCGGCGAGCTGGGGGAACGCCTGCACCTGAGCCTCCTGAAGACCGTGGTTATGACCGGCACCGCGCTGGTGGTGATGGGAGTGGTGGGCTTCAACACCGCGTTTGCGCCCACGCTCGGCGGGATCATCGGCAACCCGTTCTACGGCCCTGGCCTCTTCTTGGGTGGGCTCTCCAACCAGGTCAGCGGGGTCTGGTGGTCGGTGACCGGCTCGGGATTGCGCTTGGGAACCTACTTCCTGTTCGAGACCGCGTTCGCCGCCGTCACCCTTGCCCTGGTGGGTGTCATCGTGCTGCGGAAGATGAAGCTCGGTGCCTTCTTCATCTATTCGATCGTCTACTTCGTCCTCATCTGGAATCTCCCGGCGGCTTGGATCTGGAACCCAAGTGGGTGGCTCGCGAAGATCGGGATGGTCGATTTCGCCGGCGGGCTGGTCGTCCACGGGGCCGCGGCCGCAGCCGGGCTGGGCATCATGTACGCGCTGTGGCGCGGCGAGCGGCGAGCCGGCCTGACCACAAGTCCGAAGGTCCCGACCGAGATCAGCCCCGGTTGGTTGACGCTCGGCATCCTGCTGCTCTGGGTGGGATGGTTCGGGTTCAATCCGGGCAGCGTCCTGGCCTTCAATGACGAGGCCATCGTCGTGGTGTTGACCACATTCCTGGCCGCGGCGACCGCCATGTTGTCGACCATGGGGACCGTCTACCTGCAGACACGGAAGAATCCCGGAATCCTCTACGCCGTCAACGGTATCTTGATGGGACTGATCGTCATCACGCCGCTGGCCGGGTTCGTGAGTCCAGGCAGCGCCATGATCCTCGGCGTGCTGGCAGGACCTCTCTTTGTCACGGGTGAGCGGGTTTTTGGCCGATCTGGCTGGTACACGGATCCGGTCGGCCTGTTGCCCGGCCACCTCCTCGGTGGTCTGTTCGGCGTAGTGATGATCGCCTTCTTCGCCCAGACAGCGTTCGCGACGGGCTCAGGGTTTCCGAGCCTCCCGAACGGCCTGCTTTTCGGCGGCGGCGGGGAAGCGTTCAAACAGCTCGGGATTGAGGTCCTCGGAATCATCGTCGTGATGGCCGTCATCTTTGCCATCTCCTACGCAACTGTGCGGGTCATCGAGACATTTGCAGGTGGCATCAGGACGGACTACGCGGCGTCGGAGCTCATTCCTCTTCCGGGAGGGGACGCAGCGATCTAACCAGACTAGAGGCCGCGGAGACGATCTTTGAGGTGCGAAGCGAGGCGCACGCGGATCCCAAGCGCTGGCGCTATCCCGTTCTGAAACCCTCGACGATCCTCAGCGGGGCAGCCAGATCGGCTGATTTCGCTGGCTCTCAATCGCCCATCGCAGCGTATCGACGACCTGTGCCAGGTGCTCGCGCATCGCGGCCTCGCTCGCCTCAGGGTCACGGGAGGTGAGCGCCTCCACGATCCGCTCGTGCTCCTGAAGCGAGCGTTCAGTGCGACCTGGCCGAAGG
>DASQAY010000390.1:0-5676 GCA_035635515.1 Candidatus Eiseniibacteriota bacterium
CGGCTTCGGGGCCATTCTGGCGGCTCCGGCGTGCGGCAGCGGCTGCCGGGCCGAGCTGCACGACGCCATCCGCCGTCCGGCTCCTGGTGATACGTCGCAGGAGCTTGGCTGGCAATCCGCTCCCGCCCACCGCTTCGGTGAGCGAGCCGGCCACATAGCCCCAGCTCTCCTCACCCCGCCCGGGTCCCTCGACGGTGGTGACGTCAGTCGCCTGGCGCACGAGTTCCTCGAGGGACTGTCCCCAGCGCTGCCGGAAGGGTGGGCCCTGGGTCTGTCCATGATCGGAGAGGACGACGAAGGCGTAGGGCCGGGGCGCGTCTTTGGCCGCCGCTTCGACGCGAGCGAGCTGTCGATCTATGCGCCGTAAAACCCGCATGGTGTCGTGGCGCTCGGTTCCCGAGTGATGCGCCACCTCGTCGTAGGCCAGCAGGTCTGTGTAGACCACCGGCCGTCCGGCATAGATGTCGCCGATGACGGTCTCGATCTGCAGATCGCGCTGCACGACGCAGGTCCAGGCTCGCACCAACGCATAAACAAACCCGCGATCTACCCGCGGCACGATGTCGCGGCGCCGATCCTCAGCCGCGTTCCAGATCTCGGTCGCGATCTCCAGCATCGCGAGCAGGATGGTGCGAATCACGTTGTAGGGGTTGGCGAAGTAGGCGTAGTAGGCCTCGCCGACCCGCCCGGGACGATCGCGCTTGAGAACCGTGCTCATGGTCAAGGAGCTCTGCGGGGCGTCACCGGACAGCACGTTCGCCCGGCTGGCGCCGTCGAAGGCCAGCAGCCCGCGCCCGTTCGAATGGCGGCGCTCGATCTCCATGGCATCGCGGGGGTGATTGCTGACCATCGGGGTGGCCCGCTCTTTCTCCCACCAGCGGAAGGCGGGCATGTCGGCGTTGGAGCCGTGCAGCAGCCCGGCCTGGGAGGCGCCCGTCTGCGAAGACCAGTCGGTCTCCCACTGCAACAGACGATGGGACCCGGTCCGAATCCAGCGCGCGATGGTGACGGCGTCGCCGTTGCGGATGGCGTGCACCAGCACCTCGTAGGCGACGCCGTCGAGCTGGAAGAAGACGACGCCGGGGACCTTGGAGTTGATGGCGCCCTGGGGGCCGGCCAATCGTCGCACGACACTCCGGTAGTAGAAATCGTCGTCGTCAATGGCGAGCACGGTGGTGGCGGCGGTGTTCACCAGGGTCAGCCAGATGGCCAGCGCGATCCCGGACCAGAGGCTGTCGACCGTGAAGCCGGGCACCACGACCCCGGCCACCAACACGACGGCCCCGTTGAAGAGCAGCGCGCCGATGCCAATGGTGAGGACCGTGATGGGCAGCGCGACCCGAATCAGGAGGGGCCAAACCAGCGCGTTGAGGAGCCCGATGGCCGCGGCACCTACGATGGCGGCCGTCCAGCCGGCCACATGGACGCCGGGAATGACGGCGGCACCGGCATGGAGCGCGACCGCGCTGATGGCCCAGACGATCAGAATCCGGAGGATCGCCCGGCGGCCGGCGAAGACGGTCACGGGGCTGGCACGGGTGGGTGGGGGGCCGTCCCTATCCTGATCGGCGGAGTCACTGCATGATTCGACTGGCCACCTGGAACGTTGAGTTCGGCCACCGGCTGGCACGGCTGCTGGAGAGCCTTAGTGCCCTTCCGCCGCTGGACCTGGTCGCCCTGCAGGAGCTCTCGGTTCATGATGGGCGACACGACGCCGAGGCCATGGCTCGGCGTTTGGGTCCCGACTGGCGGTGGGCGCAGGTCACGGCCCAGGTGGTGTCGGGCCGGCCCCAGGCCAACGGCTTCCTCTGGGACTCGCGCACCGTCGAATCGCTCGACGTCCAGGCCGTCAACCTGCCAACGCCCTCGGGTCGGGTCATGCGCGCGCTGCCCCGAACGCGTCGAAACGCGGTAGTCATGGAAGCGCGCATCGATCATCGTCGGGTTCGCCTGTACGCGGTCCATCTCGATGTTTTCGGCATCACCCACAAGCATGCCCAACTGGCCCACATTCTGGCCGACGCGTCGACCCGAGGGCCCGTCGACGTCACCCTGATCGCCGGTGACATGAATACCTACGGCATCGGCGGGCGTCCGCGGTGGTCGGAGCTGCGGAGGCTCGCCCAGATCGCCGGCTTCGAGGAGCTGACCGTGCGGATCGGCTGGACGCATCAACGCCTGGGCGTCCGGCAGAAGCTGGACGCCATCTTCGCCGCTCCGGCGGGCATCCCGCATCGGACCGGGCGGCTTGCCATCCCCGGGTCGGACCACATCCCGGTCTTGCTCGAGCTGGGAACGAGGGTGGACCGGGGAGAGGTAAGTCGCCTCTCCTAGCCCGAATCCCCGAACTCGTCCACGGTGGCTGGCACCGGTCACCCGATCGGTCGTCGGATAATTGCGAGTCGTGAAACCTCGCGGCGCTCTCCCCAACCCCTGCCCACGCGGGAAATCCCGCGACCCTAACGACAGTGGCTCCCCCAAGGGAGGGGACAAGACGTTGCACCCGTCCCTCGAGGGAGGGGACAACACGTTGCAGCAGCGGTGGGAAGAGCAGGCACGGAATTGGGTGCGCTGGGCGCGCCAGCCGGGGCATGACAGCTACTGGCGCTTTCATCGAGACGCCTTTCTATCGCTTCTGCCACCGCCCGGGCGTCTCACACTGGACGTTGGCTGCGGGGAGGGCCGGCTGGCCCGTGACCTGAAGGCCCGGGGCCACCAGGTGATGGCCATTGATGCCTCTCCCACGCTGGTGGCGCATGCGCGCGAAGCCGATCCCTCAATGGACGTTCGGCTTGGCGATGGGGCGCGCCTCCCGCTTCCAGATCAGGCGGCTGATCTGGTGCTCGCGTTCATGTCGCTCCAGGACATGGATGACATGGTGGGCGCCGTGCGTGAGGCATTCCGCGTCTTGGGGCCAGAAGGTCGCTTCTGCCTGGCGGTCGTGCATCCACTGAATTCCGCGGGCAAATTTTCGAGCGAGGCGGCGGACGCGCCCTTCACCATTGCCGGCGATTACTTCGCCCGCCACCTCTATTCGGACGCCATCGACCGCGATGGGTTGCCCATGACGTTTCACAGCCAGCACCGGCCGCTGGAAGGGTATTTCTCCGCTCTGGAGCAGGCCGGTTTTCTGGTCGAAGCGGTGCGCGAGGTGACGGTGGGCCAGGGCTCGCTGCAAGACCCGAGGGACCCACGCTGGTTGCGGATCCCCCTGTTTCTCCATGTCCGGGCTCTGAAGCCTGCCTGAGGACGTTCGCTAGACTCGCGTGGTGCGCGCCGTGTCAGCCTCATCCGGTGGCCGGATCGCCACGCACGATCGGCTGCGGGCGATCGCGCGCACCGGCTGGGAGGAAGGCGAGCCGGATCGGCTGATCCCACTGCCGCCGGGCGCGGCGCTGATGCACTTGCCCGGGCGGCACGCCGTGGGACGGGATGCCTCGGGTGCGCGGGTGGTGCTCGCGGAGGAAGCGGTGGCGGCCGTGCTCCCGCCGGGCTATTTGCGAACGTGGCTTCCGGCATACGAGCAAGACGCGGGAGCGCCGGTGCTGCCGCTGTACGGGTACGCCGCCGTGGCCGCCATCGACGGCGTGCCGCACGCCGCCGCCCTTCGGACCGACCGATGGGCAGCCTGGAACCCCGATCGCTACCTGGACCGCGAGGTCGCCCGGGGCCTGGCCGCGGCGGCTCGGGCTCTCCCCGACAACCGCCTCGTGCCCCACCTGACGATTTGCGCCACCGACTATCGGTGCCTGACGGCGAAAAACCTCTTCCTTCGACAGGGCGAAGGGGCCATCCCGGTCTCGCCCGCCTGCAACGCGGCCTGCCTCGGCTGCATCTCCGAGCAATGGGGCGACGTGGACTCGCCGCAAACGCGCCTCGCCTTTGCGCCCACCGCTCTCGACATTGCCGAACTGGCCGCCTGGCACCTGGCCGCCAACTCCCACAACTTCATCAGCTTCGGGCAGGGTTGCGAGGGGGAGCCGCTCACCCGGGGCCGGGTGCTGGTCGAGGCCACCCGCCGCATCCACACCGCGGTGCCGCAGGCGTCCATCCACATCAACACCAACGGTTCCCGGCCGAGGGTGCTCGAGGACCTCGTCGGCGCCGGCCTCAACTCCACCCGGATCAGCATCTTCAGCCTGGACGACGAATGCTTTCGCGCCTATTACCGTCCCGTCGGATACGGCCTGGATGAGGTCGCGGCCTGCGCGGATATCCTCCGAGCCGCCGGAGGCCAGGTGACCGTCAACCTCCTCACCTTCCCCGGCATCAGCGACCGGCCGGCGGAGATCGAGGCCCTGGCGGCCTTCGTCCGGGACCACGGCGTGCAGCAGGTCCAGCTACGCAGCCTGAACGTCGATCCGCTGTGGCTGCTCCGCCGAATCCCGCCGCGCAGCCCGGGGATCGGCATGCGGGCCTTCGTTCGGGAGCTCCGGCAGCGCTGCCCGGAACTCCGGCTGGGCAACTTCACCCGGCCCTGGGCCCAGCCCGCCCGGGCGCTGGTTGGGATCGCCTGATCGGGGTATAAGTCACTCCGAGACCATGCCCGATTCCTACTACGGCCAGGCCGACTACAAGCCGGGAAGCGACTATCCCGTGCAGGCCGATATCCCGGCCACTCCCCCGAGCCGCACCCGTCGGAACGGCGGCATCGTGGCCGGCATCCTCGCCTTCCTGGGCCTGGTCCTGGGAAAGCTCCAGTTCGTGCTGCTGGTCGCACTGAAATTCAAGGGCATCTGGTTCACGGCCGTCTCCACGGCGGTCACCGCGGTGCTGTATGCCCAGCTCTTCGGCTGGGCGTTCGGGGTTGGCATCGTGCTGCTCATCCTGGTCCACGAAAGCGGGCACGTGGTGGTCGCCCGCGCCATAGGCCTGCCCGTCACGCTCCCGATCTTGATCCCCTTCCTGGGCGCGTTCGTCAGCATGAAGCAGCAGCCGCGCTCGGTCGCCCAGGAGTCGGTCATGGCTATCGGTGGCCCGATCCTGGGTTCCATCGCCGCCGGGCTCTGTTACCTGGGCTACCTGTCGATGCCCGGGTCGGCGACCGGCCAGCTGCTGCGGGCGCTGGCCTACTTCGGCTTCCTCATCAACCTCTTCAACCTGGTGCCGGTGACGCCGCTCGACGGCGGCCGGGTGCTGTCGTTGCTCTCCAAGTGGTTCAATGTGGCCGGCTTGGCCGTGGCCGCCGGCCTGCTCCTGTACGAGATGCAGGCCGGGAATACCGTGAGCCCCGTGCTCTTCCTGGTGCTCATCTTTGGCGCCTTCGCCACCCTGCAGCGCTTCCGGTCGACCACCCTGAACCCGGCCTATTACGCGGTCGACGCGCGGACCAAGGTCATCGTGGGGTCGCTGTACTTGGGGCTGCTGGCGGCGCTCGGGGTCGGCATGCTCAACACCTCGGCCGTGCTGGCCCGTTGATACAATAGGATGCCCGTGAAAGCTACTATCCATCCGACCTACTACCACGACGCCGTGGTGCGCTGCCTGTGCGGCAGCACCTTCGTCACCGGCTCCACCCAGAAGGAGCTGAAGACCGAGGTGTGCAGCGTCTGCCACCCGTTCTTTAGCGGCCAGCAGCGGATCGTCGACACCCAGGGGCGGGTCGACCGCTTCACCCAGCGCCAACAGCGCAAGCGCTAAGCTTCCCGCGCGTTGCCCCTTCGGCCGCAAGCCTGA
>DASQAY010000391.1:0-3642 GCA_035635515.1 Candidatus Eiseniibacteriota bacterium
CCTGCGGCCGGTTCGACGAGGCCACGCCGGCGCACGTGACGGAAATGTACCGCCGGATGCCCGGGTCGGAGCTCGCCATCTTCGAGAAGAGCTCCCACCTCGCGTTCATCGAAGAGCGTGAGGCTTACATGAGGACAATGAATACGTTCCTCGACAGGGTGGAACGCCGGAGCTAGCGCTCGCTAGCAGGAGCGTCCCCGCACAGCTCAAGCCGTTACTCGTCGGGGAATTCGTCCCAGATTTCTCTGGCTGGGCTAGGCCTGCCGGCATGGGGGCTGGGCGGGGCCTTCTCGATGACCTTCCACTCCAGCTCAGGCACTGCTGCCTCCTCCTGCCGGTAGATCTTCAGGTAGCCTTCCGCCATCTGGCGCGGGCTGAAGCGCCGGCGGGCCTCGGCGGCGCAGCCGGCAGGACTGATCTCGTCGAGCAGGCCGACGGCGGCCACCATCTGGTCCACATCGCGGGCGATGAATCCGGTGAGCCCCGGTTCGATCAGCTCTGGGGCGGCGCCCACCCCAAAGGCGATCACCGGCGTGCCCGCCACCATGCACTCCACCATGGCCAGCCCGAATGGCTCGGGCCATTGCAACGGGAAAATGCCGGCGGCCGCGCGGGCGATCAGCTGCTGCTTCTCGCGCCCGGCCACATTCGGGATGTAGCGAACCTGGTCGCCGAGCGCGGGGGCGATGTGTTCGCGGAAGTAGCGTTCGCCCACCTCGGTCCGTTCCACCTTCCCGGCCAGCACCAGCTGGCGGCCGGTGCGCTTGGCCACCTCGATGGCCAGGTGCTGTCCCTTGTCCGGTGTGATCCGGGCCAGCTCGAGCAGGTAGCCGTCCTTGTGGATCTCGATGGGCACGTCGGTGTCGACGGCGTTGTAGACGATGCCGGCGACGGCGACGTCGGGCGCGGTGGCCGCCTGGGAAGCGCTGATGGCCACCAGCCGCACCCGATCCTGGGCCTGGCGGTAGAGGATGGCCATCGATTCCGAGATGGGGCCGTGAATGGTGTGCACCGCCACCGAGCTGATTCCTGATACCGACAGCGCCAGCAGTCCCACCGCACCCACGTGATCGTGGACCACGTCGAACTCACCGCGCTGCAGCCGATCAAAGGCCCGCATCAAGAACGTGGCCTCGCGCACCGGTTGCACCGGCGTGCCCAGGTCGTTCAGCCATTCCGACGGGGCCAGCACCTCCACGCCGGGACCAGAGCCCTCGGCACCGAGCACGGTCACGTGATGGCCCATCCGGCGCAGCTCCTGGTGCAGCAGATGCACGACCAGTTCGATCCCGCCGTACCCTTTAGGCGGAATCGGATACCAGGGCGGCGAGATCAGCGCGATTCGCAATGCGTCGGACAGCACGAAATAGTTCACCTCTTGTGAAGTCGCTCCCCCCGCCGAGTACTTCGACGATAGCAGAAGGCGCGGAATCGACCGGAGCTAACGACCGATATCGCGCCGTTGCATCACGACCAGCGCAGCCAAGAATCCAAACCCCGTGACGGCGAGCATGGCCCAGAGTCCTGTCCAATACACGCCGGTCACCAGCGGCGCCCCGTAGAGCTGAAACACGGAGAGATCCATGATCGCCGTCGGCCACTTCAGCAGCAGGCCAAACTGCTGCAGCAGGTAGCCGGCCACCGCGTAGGCGGACAGGACGCCCACCGCGGCTCGCGGGATGAACGCGGCCAGCAGAGCGCCCAGCGTTCCCAGGGCAAGCACAAAGGGAAGCAAGAGCGCCGCCGCCTCCAACAATGCACCGGGGTCGAGCGTGATCTGCTGGGTGCGCGCCACCACGGCGGCCGCGAGAGTTCCGGCGGCAATCAAGCACGCTGTCGTCAGGGCCAGGGCCAGCGCGCGCTCGGCCACCACCTTCCAGCGCGGCACCGCCTCACTGAGCACCGCCTCCAGGCGTCCCTCCGCTTCGTCGGCCGACCAGCGGGCGACGTGCGTGATGACATAGACCGCCAGCAGCAGCTGCAACGTGCCAAACCAGAAGAAGCCGATCATGGCCTGGTACGGATTGCCGCCGCCGATCACCGCCAGGTACGCCTGCAGTCCTGGGGTGGAGCGCATCAGGTCCACCGTCGGCCGGGCGATCGAGGCGAACAGCACCGCCATGGCGGCCACGCCGATCAGCCAGGCCGTCAGCGCGATGCGCTGGTCGTACACATCCCGCAGCACCGGCAACCGAAGCAGTGCATTCGGGGCTGGCGTCAGCGACGGTGGGCCGGTGCGGAGTCGCCGGCGAAAGAGCGGGGAACCGAGATCGCGCCGGACAAAGGCGGCGGCGGCCACCCCGGCCAGGGCCAGCGCGATGGCCAAGAGCGCCAGGGGTGCCCCCAGGTTGACCGTCCCGCCGGGCGCGAGCACCGTGCTGCTGCGCTCGTAGTAGAAAAAGGGCGAGACCACCCGGTACGGCTGCAGCCCAGGCGCCGAGCGACTCAGGCTGTTGATCAAGAACAGGGCCAGCAGCGTCCCGCCGGCGAGTCCCGCCGCGGCCCGTCGCGTGCCGGACAGTTGACCGGCGGTCAGGCCGACTCCGAAGCAGGCCAGCATCAATCCGAGGAGCGGTACGCTGGCCAGCGCCAGCGATCCCGGGTCCAACGGTTCGCCGGCCGCCACGGAACCGAGCCAGGTCGCGATGGCGGTCAGCGCAATCGCGGCGGCCGCCGCCAGCAGGAAGCCAAGGAATCGGATCCCGATCAGCCGGCTGCGCGCCACGCCGCCGGCCAGCCAGTGCTCCAGCATCCCCCGTTCTTCGTCGCCGCGGATGACGCCGCTGCCGGCCATGAATCCCCAGAACGCGAAGACGATAGGCAGGAAGGCCCCGTACATGCGCCATTGCAGGTAGCCGCCCAGGGTGTCGGCTCGGACCGGCAGCGGGGCCAGATAGCTCACCTGGCGGCCAAACGCCGCCATCTGCTGTCCGAACTGGGCTCGGTCCAGGGCGGAGTGGCCGACGATCAGGGGAAATGTGACTGCCTGGAGCGCGCCATAAATTGCCCCCAGCGCACTCATCGACAGCCAGGCTGTGCGGTGCAGGCGGAGCGCGATGCGCAGCATCACCGCCCGGACTCCTTCGGGTCACCCTGGTAGTAGCTCAGGAAGATTTCTTCCAGGCTCGGCTCCTGGCTGACCAGGTTCACCACCGGGTGATGGGCGATCGCCGCCAGCAGCGGCTCGAAGCTGCCCCGAACCGTGCAGCGGATCCGATGGCCATCGACCTGGACCTGCTCGACCCCGGCCGCCGCCCGTACCTGCGCCGCGGGCGGCTCGCCGTCAAACTCGATCTCGACCTGGTGGACGCGCAGCGGGTGCAGCTCGTCGAGCCCGCTCAGTTTGACCAGCCGGCCCTGCCGGATGATGCCGACCCGATCGCAGGCGTGCTCGACCTCGGACAGGATGTGTGAGGAGAGGAAGGTGGTAGCGCCCCGCTGTCGCGCCTCGCGTACGAGCTGATAGAACTGTTGCTGGTTGAGCGGATCGAGCCCGCTGGTGGGCTCGTCGAGGATCAGCAGGTCGGGGGCGGCCATGAAGGCGATCACCAGCGCCAGCTTCTGCTTGTTGCCGTGCGAATACTCACGGTACCGGCGTCCCAGGTCAAGCTCGAAGCGCGCCGCCAGGTCGCGGACCACGTC
>DASQAY010000392.1:0-13864 GCA_035635515.1 Candidatus Eiseniibacteriota bacterium
CTCCGTTGCGACTCGGCGATTTTTCCGATCCCTGGCTCAGCCAGCGCATCGACCTGGTGCGCCACCGAGGCCGGCACCCGCCGTTTCAGATAGACGAACTTGCGCGTGGTGGAGAGCTTGGCCAGCAGGTCGGCGGGTACCAGCCCCAGCACCGCCCCCAGCCGGTCCGCCACCTCGGCCCGGTCGACCGTCGGAATCAGGTCCGGCGAGGCAAAGATGCTGAAGACGGGGGTGTTCGTGACCAGCGGGGCGCCGTACCGATCGAGCAGGCGGCCGCGCACGGCGGGCAGCACCAGCCGGTCGTCGTGCTGGGCTCTGGCCACGGCGGCCAGGTCGCGGTGCCGGATGCCCTGCCAGTACCCAAGCCGCCCCAGCAGCACGAGGTACGCCAGCAGCGCCAGGGCGAGCAGGCTGAGCACCCGAGCCCGCGGCTCGACATCCTCGACTGTCTTCATGGGCCCCCAGAACGGAGGGTTAGGGGCCGGCTTCGACGTCCAGCGGCCGGCCGATCACACCGCTGAGCACGGCCAGCACGCCGGTCCAGATCCCGCCCCGCCCCTGCGCCGGCCGGGGAGCCAGGGCAATCGGAGACGTAGCGCCGCGGACATACTGCCAGCGCGATGGGCGGCTCAGCCCGAGGGCGACCGCCGCCGCGTCCACTCGATTGGCGGCCCGCGCCTGGGCCAGTCGCGCCTGCAGGTCGTCGCGCTCGGCCTGGAGCTTGGCTTGCTCCTGCTTCAGCGCGCTGATTTGATAGCTCTGCTGGGTCGCGGCAGCCGACTGGGCTACCAGCACCAGGGCGGCCGCCAGCACCACCAGGCCGGCCACCAGCGGCTGGCCCGGGAACCGAGCCCGGCTCCGACGCGCACGCGAAGGGGGGGACGTGCGCGCCGGAGTGGTCGACTCGGGCCGGCGAGGCCGCAAGACCAGTAGACGCCCAGGAGGGAGGGGTTCTACCATGCGACCTCTTAGATATGGACTTGTCCGAAGAATTCGATGACGCTCATAGCTTCTCCGCAATGCGTAATTTGGCCGACCGAGCCCGGGGATTCGCGCGGATCTCGGCTTCGCTCGCCCGGATCGGCTTTCTGGTCACGACCCGGACCGAGCGGCGATGTCCACAGATGCAAACGGGCGCGTGGGGCGGACAGACACAATCTGTTGCTTCGACGTTGAAAAGATCCTTTGCAATCTTGTCCTCGAGAGAGTGGAAGGTGACGACCCCAAGGCGCCCATTGCGAGCGAGGAGAGGAATAGCGGCCTTCAATCCCGCGTCGAGCGCCTCGAGCTCGCGGTTCACCGCGATGCGAAGCGCCTGGAAGGTTCGGGTGGCGACGTGGATATCCCGGGGCCAGGCGCCCCTGGGAATCGCTCCGGCGACGACGTCAACGAGATCTTTGGTGGTCCGAAATGGTTGGCGCGTCCGCCGGGCCACGATGCGCTCGGCGATGCGGGCCCCCCACCGTTCCTGCCCGTAGCTCAATAAGATCCGCCGCAGCTCGCTGGCCGGTTCTCGGTTCAGCGCGTCGGCGGCGGTCCACGGTTCGGACTGGTCGAGCCGCATGTCGAGCGGCCCATCGCGCTGGAAGCTGAACCCGCGCTCCGGGTCATCCAGCTGCAGCGACGACATCCCGAGGTCGAACACGATGCCGTCGGCGCCGCCGGTCAGCTCCTGGGCGACGCGACCCAGGTCGGCGAAGTTGGCGTGGACCAGGCGAAGCCTGACGTCGGGCGGCACCAGCTCCAGCGGGAACCGCGCGATGGCGCTGGCGTCGCGGTCCAGGGCGAGAACGCTCCCGCCTGGGCGCACGCGCTCGAGCAGCGCGAGCGTGTACCCGCCGCCGCCCAGGGTCGCATCCACCATGGATTGCCCTGGGGCGGGTCGAAGGCCGGTTATGACTTCTTGTAAAAGTACAGGTCGATGCCCGGCCCCGCCGGGCGGAGGGTCGTGACGGGGGTGGTCGCGGGCCTCATCGGTCGTTGCTGCGCTCCCGTTCGGCCACCCGGTCCTGGATCCGCGTGTACTCGTCCGGCGTGGCATCGCCAATCCGTCGCCATGCCTCGTCGTTCCAGATTTCGATCAAGTTGTTGACCCCCACCACGGCCGCCGCGGCTCCGATCCCGGCGTATGAGCGGTGGTCGGCCGAAAGGACGATGCGGCCCTGGGCGTCGAACTCGCATTCCCGGGCCGAGCCGAACAGCATCCGTTGCAATTTCCGCTCCTCGGCTGCCGTCGTGGACGTGATCCGCATCCTGTCCTTTACCCTGGCCCATTCCTTGGGCGGGTAAACCTGCAAGCAGCCCTCGGCGCCCTTGGAGATGACCGTGCCGGCCGGCAGCTGCTCCCGGAACCGGGCCGGGATCGCCAGCCGTCCCTTGGCATCCACCGCGTGGCGATAGGTCCCTAGAAACATCAGGCCTGCCTTGCCGTGTGGTCACTGTTCCCCACTTAGCCCCACTTTTTCCCACCGACACGCGCAACCCTACCACCGTGACACACAGCTGTCAAGGAAATGTGCCCCAGATTTAGTGGCATGGTGTCGCGGCCTTTTGGATGCCCCTAGATGTTGTGGTCAGGCCGAAAACGAGCTCAGAAAGCGGTAGCTTCGTGGGGCGGTGGACGCGCCCGAATGGCCGCAAATGTCGTCGGCCTGTGAGGGTCGCGCGGCAACAACGCTTGTTGCCGCGCCGTTCGGACCTAGCCGAAGCCAGGACTAGCATTCCGTGCCGGTGGAAACGATCAGCGGCGTTGTCAGCCGTGCTGACCGCCGCGCCAAGGGAAGGGACCGGCTGGGTCCCTTCTCTTGGAGAGTGCGAGTCCGCCGATAAGCCGAGTTCTGTGCCCCGCCTCAGCCGGCCGAAGCCGACACGTGCGCGGAGCGGCAACCATCCATCTTCGACGCCGATTGCCCGGCGCCTCAAGCGACCGTACCCGGGGACTGGCCGAGCCAGCCGTCGTCCCCCTATTCGGTCTTGCTCCGGGTGGGGTTTACCTAGCCAGCCGGTCTCCCGGCTGCTGGCGAGCTCTTACCTCGCCGTTTCACCTTTGCCGGCGCTTTCGCGCTTAGGCCGTGTACTTTCTGTGGCACTCTCCTTCGGGTTGCCCCGACCGGGTGTTACCCGGCACCGTGCTCTGCGGAGCTCGGACTTTCCTCGACGGGACCGGTTCCCGCCGCGGTTGCCTGACGGACTCGCGCCCCGATTCTACCCCAGCCCGGATCCACCGATCGGACGACGCAGATTGGGATGCGGGGCGCGCCGAGCCGAAGGAGGCGACGAGCACGGGAGGGAACGCATCCGTCGATGCGTGACCGACCGCGCGCAGGAGACGACGCCCGGATCGGCCGCAGCCGCGCCCAAGATGCAAGCCCGACTCGGTGGATTCGGGCTGGGATCGAGGGAGCCTAACCCGGCCCGATGACCTTGGCCGTGGTCTTGAAATGGACCTTGGCGTACTCATTCAGGACTTCCCGTCCGCTGCGCTGGACGAGGAGTTTGGCGGTTTCGATGACCTTCGGCGATTCGCCTTTCGGCAGCGTCACCCCCAGGGCCTTGCTGGTCCGTTCCAGCCAGCCGAGGAAGGCATCCCGGGCCAGGATCGATGCCGCGGCGACGGCTACATCAGCCTCCGCGCGCGGCATCTGGATCAGCGGAGTGCCGCTCTGCCGGGTCTCGCCCAGCAGCCGCTGTTCGATATAGCGCTTGTCGCCGAACTGGTCGCTGAGGATGAACTTGGGGCGCACGCCGGCCTTGATCAAGTCCTCGATCACCCGGGTATGGGTCCAGGCCAGCAGCGTGTTGAGATTCTTGCCCTCGCTGCGCATCTGTGTGTAGAGCTCGTTGTAGCGCTTGGGCGCGACCACCGTAATCGCGGCCCTGGCCGCTGACACCTGACGAATCTGGTCCGCCAGGGCGCGCAGAGCACCGTCCTGGATCGTTTTGCTGTCCCGAACCCCAAGAACGCGGAGAATCTCAGCGGACCCGGCGTCCACGTACACGCCGGCGGTGACGAGCGGACCGAAGTAGTCGCCCTTGCCGGCCTCATCCGTCCCGATGTGGGGCTCCTGTTCGGACACGCTGGTCCCGGGTGGGGGGCCCGGTTTGGGTTTGGCTGGGTCCTTCGTCCGCACGGCGATCCCGGGCACCGACCCCACGATCGACCGCAGGTCCTCGAAGGCCGGCGAGGGACCGGAGATCACCAGCTTGCCCGACTCATAGAGGATGGCGGTGGCCTGCCGCCACCGCGCGCGCCAGGCCTCGTATGGGCCCGCCGGCAATTCGGCCGCCGACGCGTGCGTCAGGACATCGCGCAGCCGCTGGCGCTGCGGGGCGGGCACCAAGTACGTGACCGTGGCCCGGCCCTCCCGTAGTTCGGTCACGTCGTCGGCGTTTGGCCCAGGATGCGGTGCTCCCCGGTGACCAGGAAGCGGAGGGCGCGGCCCAGGTCACGAACGATATCCCGCCAGAACCGGTCCGCCGCATAGTACAGGCCGAGCAGCGCGAAGATCACGATCGCCAGGTCGACGCTGGATCGACCCTCCTTGGCCCAGTAGACATCTTTCAAGTTGAGCCACAGGGCGAACTCATCGATCACGAGGGCGGCGCCGAACCCGAAGGCGATGGCCAACCAGGGGTGCCAGCGCGGCTGGTCCAGCATCAGGGCCAGGAAGCCGATCAGGAGGAGGATGACGATGCCCCACACGAAATGGTGGATGTGGAGCCCGTTGGAGGTGACCACATTCTTCACCGGCAGCAGGTGGTGGCGGATGCCAAAGGTCAGGCCTCGCAGGAAGAGGAACATCGCGATGAAGGCCACCCAGGCGCGCAGGGCGGCCTCGCGCTTGTAGTCGATGTGATAGCGGTAGGACTCCACGACGCGGTGCGACAGATGGAGCCGAATGTGCCGGAGACGGTCCCAGATGGCCGCAGTATACGATGGAGCTCGCAGCATGCCGCAGCCTTCCCAGGCGGAACGGGCGCGCCCGTCGCTCATGGCGCAGCTGAACCCAGAGGGGACGTTGCCGCCGGCCGTCGCGATTGAAGAGGCTGGCCTGGATCGGGCGCGACTGGTGGACCTCTATCGCTGGATGGTGGTCATCCGGCGCGCCGATGCCGAGGCCCTCAACCTGCAGCGCCAGGGCGAACTGGGACTCTGGGGCCAGTTCCTGGGGCAGGAGGCCGCCCAGGTGGGGGCCACCCTGGCGCTCCACCCGGACGATTGGATCTTCCCCAGCTACCGCGAGTTCGGCATGGGCATGTGTCGAGGGATCGATCCAGCCGCCATGCTCTATCTGTTCCGGGGGCTCACCCATGGTGGCTGGGACCCGGCCACGCACCATTTCGCGCCGCTGGCCATCCCGGTGGCCAGCCAGGTCCTGCATGCGGTCGGCTACGCGCTCGGTTGCAAGTTCGATCACAGCTCGCAGGTCGTCCTGGCCTGCTTCGGCGACGGCGCCACCTCCGAAGGGGACTGGCATGAAGGCATGAACTTCGCCGGCGTCTTCAAATGCCCGGTTGTCTTCCTTTGTCAAAACAATCACTGGGCCATCTCGGTGCCGCTCGAAAAGCAGACGGCGGGTCGGATCGCCGAGCGGGCCGTCGGATATGGCTTCCCGGGCGTGCGCATCGACGGCAATGATGTGCTCACCGTTTACGCGGTCGTGCGCGCGGCCGCCGAGCGGGCCCGGCGGGGCGATGGTCCGACTCTGATCGAAGCCGTCACCTATCGCATGGGGGCCCACTCGAGTGCCGATGACCCCACCCGCTACCGCGGCGACGACCAGCTCGCCGCCTGGTCGCCGCGCGATCCGATCGCCCGCTACGACGCCTGGCTGCGAGCAGAGGGCCACCTGGACGATGCCCGCGCCGCCGCCATCCGAGCCGAGGCGGACGCGGTCGCCCAGACGATGCGGACCAACCTGGTCAACGCGCCGGTCCCGCCACCCAGCCAGGTCCTCTTCGATCGCGTCTACACCTCCCCCTCCCGGACCTTTCAGGCCGAGCGCGATGAGTTTGCGTCCACCCTGGAGCCCTCGGAGTGAGCACCGTCACGCTGGCCAAAGCCTTGAATGCCGGACTGCGCGACGCGCTGGTGGCCAACCCGCGGGTGCTGCTCTTTGGGGAAGACGTGGGCCGTCTGGGCGGCGTCTTCCGCGTCACCGACGGATTGCAAAAGGAGTTCGGCGAAGAGCGGGTCTTCGATACGCCGCTGGCGGAGTCGGCCATCATCGGCACGGCCATCGGGCTGGCCCTGCGGGGCTTTCGGCCGGTTCCCGAAATCCAGTTCGACGGCTTCGTCTACCCGGCCTTCAACCAGATCGTCAGCCACGTGGCCAAGTACCACAACCGTTCTGGGATGGCGCTCCCGCTCACCATCCGGATTCCCTACGGGGGCAACATCGGTGCCGTCGAGCACCATTCCGAGAGCCCGGAAGCCTACTTCACCCACACGCCCGGCCTGAAAGTCGTGACCCCGGCCACCCCCGGGGACGCGTACGGGCTGCTGCGCTCCGCCATCGACGATGAGGATCCGGTCATCTTCTTTGAACCAAAGGCGCGCTACTGGCAGAAAGCCGAGCTCGAGCTGCCCGTTCCCCACGTGCCCATCGGGCAGGCGCGGATCGCCCACGAGGGCGAGTCGGTGACGGTGATTGCCTACGGCCCGACGGTCGAGACGGCACTGCAGGCCGCCAAGGCGGGCGAGGCCGAGGGGCTTTCGCTGGAAGTCATCGATCTGCGCAGCCTGGTCCCGCTCGACACCGAAACGCTGCTGGCCTCGCTGCACAAGACCCACCGGGCCGTGGTGGTCCACGAGGCGCCGGTCTTTGGGGGTTTCGGCGCCGAGATTGCGGCCCGTCTCAGCCACGACGCCTTCGATTTCCTGGAGGCGCCGGTGGAGCGGGTGGCGGGGCTCAACATCCCCTACCCGCCCTCCCGTTTCGAGAAGCTGTACCTCCCGGACGTGGACCGCATCCTGGAAGCAGCCGACCGGGTCGTCGCGTATGCCTGACCAGGTTTTCCGCCTGCCCGACCTGGGCGAGGGCCTGACCGAGGCGCAGCTGATCACCTGGCGAGTCACGGAGGGCCAGCAGATCGAGATCAATGCCCCCCTGTGCGAGGTGGAAACAGCCAAGGCTATCGTGGTGGTGCCATCCCCCTTCGCAGGCACCATTACCCAGCTCCACGCCCGGCCCGGCCAGAGCGTGCCGGTGGGCAACGCGCTGGTGACCATTCGCTCCTCGACAACCGCCGGCACCGAGGAGGCGCCCCGCCGGGGCGTGCTGGTGGGCTATGGCCCCGAAGCCACTCCCGAAAGCGGCATCCGCCGCCGATCCCGGTCCGCCCCAGCGCCGTCCGGGCCCGGCGCTGAGGATGTGCGAGCGGCACCGTTCGTCCGCCAGCGGGCGCGCGAACTGGGCGTCGACCTGGCTCGAGTGGTGGGCACCGGCCCCGACGGCCGGGTCACCCGTTCGGATGTCGAGGCTGCCGCGCAGGGGTCACGGGTGGAAGCCGACGGGGACCAGCGGATCAGCGTGGTCGGGATCCGGAAGGCGATTGCCCGGCAGATGCTGCGGTCCGTCACCACCATCCCGCAGTTCACCGAGTTCGCCGTCTTCGACGCCACCGGGCTGCTGGCCGACCGCGAGCACCGCAAGCAGGCCGGCCAATCCGTCACTCCCCTCCCCTACTTCGTGCGGGCCGTCGTGCGCGCGACCAGGGACCACCCCATGCTGAACAGCACCTGGGACGAGGCCCACGACGAGATCGTGGTCAAGCGCGCGATTCACGTGGGGTTGGCCGTGAACACACCCCAGGGTCTGCTCGTCCCCGTCCTGCGGGATGCCGATCAGCTGGACCTGCAGCAGATCGCCGCCCGGGCCAGCGAGTTGATCGCGGGCGCCCGCGCCGGGTCGCTGCCGCCGCGTGACATGACGGGCAGCACCATCACGGTGACCAACGTGGGAGCCAGCGGCCCGGTCGAAACCGGGACCCCCATCATCAATCCGCCCGAGTGCTGCGTCGTGGGCTTCGGTGCCATTCGCCCACGGCCGATGGTGATCGATGGCCAGGTGGTGGCCAGGCCAGGCGCCTGGATCTCCATCTCGGTTGACCATCGCATCGTCGATGGGGCCCTGGCCACCGAGTTCCTGACGACCCTGGTCCGGTACCTGGAGGAGCCGGTTGCCTGAGGAGCGCGACCTCATCTACGACTGGAACGTAGTGGGCCACACCGAGCGACCCGATCACCCGGTCACCCTGCACGACGAAACGCTGCGCGACGGGATCCAGGGACCGTCTGTGCGCGACCCGGAGATCGACGTCAAGCTGCGCTTCCTCCACCTGGCCGATGCTCTGGGCATCGGCTCCATTGACCTGGGGCTGCCCGGGGCTGGGCCCCGGATGGTGGCCCACGTCGAGCGCCTGGCGCAAGAGATCCGCGACCAGCGACTGCGGATCAAGCCGCTGTGCGCCGCCCGCACGCTCGAGGTCGACATCCGTCCGGTGGTCGAGATCTCGCAGCGGGTGGGGATCCCGATCGAGGTGGCCGCCTTCATCGGCTCCAGCCCGATCCGCCAGTATGCCGAGGGCTGGACGGTGGACCAGATGGTCGAGAACACGCGGACGGCCGTCCGGTTCGCCCGCCAGCAGCAGCTCCCGGTCCTCTACGTGACTGAAGACACCACCCGGGCCAATCCGCAGACACTGCGCCGGCTATATGGCACGGCCATTGAAGAAGGCGCGGCGCGCATCTGCGTTTGTGACACGGTCGGCCACTCGACTCCTGACGGGGTGCGGGCCCTGGTGAGCCACGTTCGCCGCCTGGTCGATGAGTTGAACCCACAGGTCGGCGTCGACTGGCACGGGCACAGCGACCGCGGACTGGGGCTGGTCAACGCCCTCGTCGCAGCCGTCGCCGGGGCCGACCGCCTGCACGGCTGTGCCCTCGGCCTGGGAGAGCGCGTTGGCAACACGCACCTTGACTTGCTGCTGGTGAACATGCGCCTGCTCGGCTGGATCGACACCGACCTGAGCCACCTGCGCGAGTTCGGCGAGGTGATCGCGGAGGGGACCGGGATGCCCATCCCGCCCAACTATCCGGTCCTGGGGGCGGATGCGTTTCGGACCGCTACGGGGGTCCATGCGGCCGCCGTGATCAAGGCCAAGCGCAAGGGCGACGACTGGCTGGCCAACCGGGTCTACTCGGGTGTGCCGGCCGAGATGTTCGGCTGCGAGCAGGTGATCGAGATCGGACCCATGAGCGGCGAGTCCAACGTCATTTTCTGGTTGGAGCAGCATGGCATTGCGCCGCAACCCGCTTTGGTCAAGAGCATCTTCGAGGCCGCCAAGCGAGGCAACCGGCTGCTGACCGAGGCCGAGATCCTTGAGATGGTCCGGGCGCAAGCGCCGCGGGCCGCGTCCGCCTAACTCGCCTTAGTGATGCTCTCTGGGTGGTTTCAGAAAGCCCTGGTCCCCTCCCGCGTGCCGGGATCTAAATCTCAATCTCCCTCCCCCCTGCGGGGAGGGGAGGGTGGGGGTATTCCGAGAGGCTCAAGCCGGAGCCAAGGGAGCGAACGCCTGACTCACGTCGCGCGCTCCACCTCACTGTTGCCAGTAATCGGCGCCTTGAGCGTATTCGGTCTTTGCCTTGGCCCGGATCGCTCGCAACCGGGATATCGCCAACCGCCTGCGCGGGCTTCCTGGGAAGTGTTCTCAAGCCTCCCAGGGAGGAACACTTAGCCCGCATTCGGGCTGGGCATCTCATCGGCGAATCGCTACGACGCTGATCACGCCGAGGTGTCGAAGCGCTCCGGCTCCCACTCGATCCCGAGCGCCTGTGGACCGGCCATGTAGCCGAGCAAGGCCGAGGCCGCCACCACGGCTGGGCTAGCCAGATAGCCGAGGCCGCCGACTCCCATCCGGTTCTGCCAGTTGCGATTGAAGGACGTGATCGCGACCTCGCCCTTCTTGAGGGCATCCGGTCCCTGGCCGAAGCACGGACCACACCAGGACTCGCGGATCTGGCCGCCTACGGAGCGAAACACGGAGGCGATCGACTCGCCGCCAAGGCGCGCCTCGGCGTTCTCGATGTCCCGCTTGACGCCCCCCGAACCCGGGAAGATCACGAACGGTTTGGGCGCCCGCTCGAATCCTTTCTCCCGGCCGGCGTTGATGACCAGGGCGGCCTCCAGCAGGTCGTCATAGCCGCCATTGGTGCAGGAACCGATCATGGCTTTGTCGAAGGCGAGCTTCTCCTGTGCCACCTCGTCGGCCGGAAACGCATTGCCCGGCGCGAAAGGTTTGGCGATGAATGGCACCAGCTCGGAAAGGTCCAGCGTCTCATCGACGGAATAGCTCGTTGCCTCGCCCGGGGCAACCACCGGATACGGGAGGTCGCGCAGACCCTTGCGCCGGTACCAGTCGAGGGTGACCTCGTCCGCCGCGAAGATGCCGTTCTGCGCCTCGGCCTCCGCCATCATGTTGGCGATCGTGTTCCGATACGGGATGGGCAGCTGCTGCGCGGCGTCGACGAACTCGACACTCATTCCCTGGGCCTGGGCCTTTCCCCAGCGCCGCAACAGGGCCAGCACCACATCCTTGCCGCTCACCCAGGGCCGAAGGCGCCCGCTGAAGACGACGCGGCGGCGCGCCGCGGGCGTGAAATAGATGTAGCCAGTGGACCAGCCGAAGCCGAGCTGCGTGCTGCCCACCCCGATGCCGATGGCCCCGTACGCCCCGTACGCGCGGCTGTGGGAATCGGCGCCGGGGATGAAGGCGCCGGGGACCACCAGGCCCTGCTCCGGAAAATAGAAATGGAAGATGCCGTCGCCCGGCGTCGCATAGTACGGCTTGCCGATCTGGTGCAGTCGCGCGAAGTCGCGCCCGATCGACGTCTGCCGGTCATCGGCGTTGCGCCCCGAGAAGACAAAGTGATCATTGGCGATGGCGGCCTGACGGGGAAAGATCGTATCGCCACCGGTGATCTGGTTGAACGTATGGATGGCGAACGGGGCCGTGCCGTCGGAGGCGGGGAGCAGGTCGCTAAAGACGCGTAGGGTGGCCCCCGGCCGGACCTCGGCATCGCGGTCCACCCGGTGGGCCCACACGATCTGTTCGGAGGTGCTCAGCGTGCGGGCGGTGCGCGGATCCGGCCACTCGATGCGTGACTCCCGCTGTATAGAATCCGCAAATTCGCGCCGCCCGATGGTGATGATGCCGCCTGACCGCCGGATTTCCTCTTCCTTGGGCGTCAGCGGCACGGGGTCGTAGGTCTTTCGGCGCGTCTCGTTCGTCAGCCGCCGGGGGACCGGGTCGAAGGAGAAGACATCGCCCTCTTGCGCATCCTCCACGGCCTCGCGGCTCTGGACCACGTGCAAGCCGAGATTCAGGGCGTTGCGCCGAAAGATGTCCCCAATGCCATCGCCGCAGACGATCAGCAGTTCGAGACCGACCTCTTCGGCGACTGCCTTCAGCCCCGCTGGGCTCATCTCACGGGATGACCCGATGCCGAAGCGCTCGCCGGCAATCAGGACCGTCTGCCCGGCGTGGACGCGGGCGCGGAAGTCTGGCATCAGATACCGGAACGCGCCCGCCTTCCAGCGCTCGTCGAGGCGATCGAGGCTCTCCGAGATGCAGTCGTCGGCCGGCGTGATCTGGTCGGTATCGATGGCATCCAGCTTCTTGCCGGGGATCTTCGGATCCCAGAAGATGAGCGCTTGGCCTCGCAGCAGGCGGTCGCCGGGGACCGGGGTGCCGCCGGGCTGGACGGACGGTTGGCTCGGGAGCCGCGCTCCCGGCTTGCGGCGCGCCGGCTGAATCGTGTTTACGAGCGCTCGGATGGTTCGAGTGTACCGAGGCGCCGCAAAACGGCGTCGCCGGCGGCCGCCGTAGTGAGGTCGCCACCAAGATCTCGGGTGGTGTGCCCTTCCCGGATCGCCGCCGCCGCGGCGTACTCGACCTGGCCGGCGGCTTCCTCGGCGCCGAGGTGCCGCAGGAGCAACGCGCCCGATAGGATGGCGCCCAGCGGGTTGGCCACGCCCTTACCGGCGTGCTTGGGCGCCGACCCGTGCACCGGCTCGAAGAGGCCACGCCGGGTATCGGGGTTGAGGTTGGCCGAGGGCGCCACACCCAGGCCGCCCACCAGCTGGGAGGCCAGGTCGCTCAGGATGTCGCCGAACATGTTGGAGGTCACGATCACGTCGAACCGGGCCGGGTCCTTCACCAGCTGCATGGCCGCCACGTCGACGTAGAGATGCTCGGCGTCCACGTCGGCATACTGTCCGCGCGCCGCGACGAAGGCGCGCTGCCAGAGGTCATGGGCGTAATAGAGAGCGTTGCTCTTATCCACCATGGTGACCCGGCCTGAACGGCGAGCCGACCGCCGCGCCATTGCCAGCTCAAAGGCGTACCGAAGGATTCGGTCCACCCCCTTACGGGTGTTGAGGTCCTCATTGATGGCCACCTCGTCGGGCGTGCCGCGCTTGAACTGGCCGCCGATGCCCGCGTAGGCACCCTCGGTGTTCTCGCGCACCACCACCAGGTCGATCTCGCCGGCGTCTCGCAACGGGGTGAGCCCCGGAGCCAGGAGCCGCGAGGGCCGTAGGTTGACAAACAGGTCCAGCTCGAAGCGGAGCCGCAGCAACAGGCCGGCCGCGTATTTCGGGTCCGTGACCCGCGGGTCGCCGATGGCGCCCAGGTAGATGGCATCCACCTGCTGCAGCTCGGCAAACACGTCGTTCGGCAGGCTTTCTCCGGTTCGCAGGAACCGGTCGGCGCCCAGGTCGTAGGGGATGAAGTCGAGCTCCAGCCGGTGCTGGGCGTCGACGGCTTTGAGCACCCGCAGCCCCTCCGCGATCACCTCGGGCCCGATCCCGTCCCCGGCGATGACCGCGATGCGGGGCACTAAGCCGGCTCCTTGACCGCGGTTGAGGTCCGGACGAGACGGTCGAGGGCTCGGCCCGCGGCGCCGCTGTCGATCGACCTGGCAGCCAGCGCCAGGCCCTCCCGGAAATCCTGCGCCGACCCGGCCGCCACCGCGGCCGCCGCCGCGTTCAGCAGCACCACCTCGCGGCGCGCACCCTTCTCCCCCTCGAAGACGTGGCGGATGATGGCGGCGTTCTCCGTTGGGGTTCCCCCTAGCAGGTCTGCGGGTGCCCTGCGCGGAAGCCCAAGTTCCTGCGGGTCGAGCCGGTACTCGCGCACCGAGCCCCCCTCCAGCTCGAACACGTGGGAGGCGGCGGTGGTGGTCAGCTCATCGAGGCCGTCCTCACCATAGAAGACCAGCGCCCGCTCGTGGCCAAGCTCCTGGAGCACCCGGACCATCAGCGGCGCCAGCGCGGGCGCGCCCACCCCGAGTGCCTGGCGCCGGACGCGAGCGGGGTTGGCCAGTGGACCGAGGACGTTGAAAATGGTTCGGACACCCAGCTCCTTTCGGGCGGTGGCCACATGGCGCATCGCCGGATGGAACGCGGGTGCGAAGCAGAAGCCGATGCCGGCTTCGTCGATGCAGGCGCGCACCCCCGCCGGGCCGAGGCCGATCGCCACCCCCAGCGCCTCCAGCACGTCGGCGCTCCCGCACCGGCTGGAGGCGGCCCGGTTGCCGTGTTTGGCCACCTTGATGCCGGCCCCGGCGGCCACCAGCGCGGCCGCGGTCGAGATATTGAAGGTATTGGCTCGGTCGCCCCCGGTGCCACAGGTATCGATGGCGGCCACCGTCAGCCGAAGCGGCGTGGCGTGGGCCCGCATCGAGTCGACAAAGCCCGCCATCTCCTCCACGGTTTCACCGCGGGCGCGCAGGGCGATCAGTAATCCGGCGACCTGCACCGGGGTCGCTTCGCCGGCCATGACCACGTCCATGACGCCTTGC
>DASQAY010000393.1:0-3309 GCA_035635515.1 Candidatus Eiseniibacteriota bacterium
GGCGTCGGCGGCATCCTGCAACTGCCGGCGATCGAGGTAGATGCGGCCACCGTCGAGGGCCAGCGCCAGGATGGCGGTCAGCACCAGGACCGCGACCGCGACCAGGATCAGCGCCTGTCCGCCTTGCCGCCGCAAAGTGCGATGCATCAGTACTCGGTGTTCATGGTGCTGGTGACAGTCATGACGAGGCTGCTGCCCAAAAACTGCTGGGCCAGCGGGGTCAGCGGCTGGAACGTATAGACGATGGTGATCGACAGGGGATAGATGGCCGCGTCCGCCGGCGTCACGGCGACGCAGCTCCCGGCCGCCACAGCGGGAGCCTGGCCACCCGGGGCATTCACGGTCTGCCCGGTGGTGCCCGGGACGATATAGACGTAGCCGGTATTGGGCGCGCTGGGCGCCGTCAGCAACCCGCTGGTATAGCCGTTCAGGCACGGTCCGGCGCTGACCGACAACCCGATGGCATTCGCCTGTACGGCCGAAACCACATCCGCATTGGCCGGCCGCGTGGAGCCCGTCCGGATGGCGACCCGGGCACCCTCGCGCGCCGCGGCGGAAAGCGACGAGTAGTCGTAGGCCGCTCGTCCGAAGTCGACCACGGTGAGCAGGACCATGATCAGGATCGGCGCGATCAGCGCCGTCTCGATCAACGATTGGCCACGCTGCCGCGGGCACGCAAGCACGTGGAGAAGACCTATACCTTGACAAGCGTGGCCACGCCGCCGCCGGCGTCGGCTCATGAAGGTCCCTGGACCATCATCACGGTGGTGGCCTCCATATGAATGGACGAGCCCGCGACGCTCGAGACCATCGGCGTCACGGGGGCGAAGTTGAAGAGGATGACGACCCGGATCGTCTGGCCGGGAATCGCGCTGGTGAACGAGTAGGAGTCGTTGAAGCAGATGTAGACGGCGGCGGTGTTCGGCTGCGTCGGATACGTGTAATCCGCGTACGGCTGAGAGGGACAGGTCGACGGGTTGGGCGCCGGATACGGCTGCGTCACCGTGATGCCCGACGGCACCTCGGCCTGCAACGCCGCCATGATCGGGCCGTTACTGGCAAAGGCGTTGGGGCTCCCCGGGTTGGTCGGGTCGTACGCCGTCCCGTGCCGGGCGCCCTCGCGCGCCGCGTTGGTGATGGCGATCGAGTAGAAAAAGACGCGGCCCAGATCGGCACTGCCCAGAACGAGCAGCATCAGGACCGGGAACAGGAGGGCTGATTCAACCATTGCCTGCCCCCGCCGGGAACGGGCAATACGACGGCACCGCACCATGTCGTTCAGGCTAGGGCAGCGTCGGGCCGCCGAGACCGGTCGATCGACCTATTTGGCGTTCCCACGTTGCCCTCTTTTCTAACGAGGGCCGTAACGTTAGCTGTTGGGTTTGGCCAGGGGTTAGTGTTCTTCCTTGGGAGGTTTGAGAACACTCCCCAGGAGGCGTGATCACGGTCAACAGTGAGGTGCAGGGCGCGATGCCTGTCAGGCGTTCGCTCCCCTGGCTCGGGCTAGAGCCTCTCGGAATACCCCCACCCCTACCCCTCCCCGCCCGGGGGGAGGGAGACTCGGTCCCTGCACGCAGGAAGGGGACCAGGCCTTTCCCAAACCACAGAGAGAACAGTTAGCTGTTGAGTTCGGGCAGCGGGGGCAGCCGGTCCTCCCGGCCCAGCAGCGGCAGGTACAGGCTGCACAGCAGGGCGGCCAGCCCGATGGCGAAGGCGGCGAACACGATGGGCACCCCCGGGTCCTTCTTGATCAGCAGATCCGAATACTGGCGGACCCCGGAGAAGGTCACCCGGTAGCCGTCGGGGGTGACGGCGGTCTCCCCCACCCGGAGCGCCCCCCGCCAGCGCAGATCCATGCCCGTGGTGTCGAGCGAGTAGACATTCTGAGGCCGGTCCAGGTGCAAATCGCCGCGGTAGAGGCGGAACAGCAATAACGGGTTCTTGAGCTCCCCGGTGCCGGGACGGATGGCGTCGCCATTGACCTGGGCGTCCGGGATGAACCAGGCGGTGGCGCCCAGCTGTTGCCCGGGGACGCCGGCGGAGGGGGCCTTGATCACGCCCCGGGCGAACGGCACATCGCCCAGAAAGATGGTCGGGGCATCGGTGAGAACCCGGCCGTCGGGCGACTCGATCCGGACCGTCGGCGCCCACCCATAGCCCGTCTGGTAGAGCTTGACGCCCCGGTAGGCGACATAGTGGTTGACCCGGACGTCCTGGGTGGAGACCAGCCGCCCCTGGTCATAGACGCGCACCCGGGTGACGAAGGCGCGCGGCGTTCCGCTGGGCCAGTAGTCGGCTCGGAAGCTATCTACCCTGACCTCCATGCCCGGAGAGTGCCTGGCGATCAGCCCCTCATCCAGGTTGTCGTAGTTGGCGCGCGCCTCCACGAAGCTGTCGCCCTCCACGATGGCGGCATTGCCCACGAAGCCCGCCGCCTTGCCGTAGACCACTCCGATGAGCAACAGGAAGAAGGCGGCGTGGAAGACAATGCTCGCCCACTCCGCCCAGAGCGCGCGCGTGCGCAACTCCGGCTGCTGCGTCCGGCGCCAGGCGGCCGGGACCCGGACGTAGAGCCCGGCTCCGATGGACACGTACATCAGCGTCGCGACAACGATGAACAGCCAGGAGCTGAAGATGTCGAAGAGGCCCAGCCGGGCAAACCAGGGGGACGTCACCGGGTGCGCCAGGACATACAGCATCACGCCCCGCGGGTTCTGCGGGATCTGGGGCAGCAGGGTGCCGACCATGGCCATGGCCGCCAGGATGACCAGCAGGATGATGGCGGTTCGCATCTTGCGCAGTTCCCGCCAGCCTCCGTCCAGCAGGCGCACCGGCCAGGGACGCCGTGGCGTGCGCGGCGGAGTCCAATCCTCGCCTTGTCTTTGAGGGTCAGGGAGCGGGTGCCGAACGGGGGCTTGGACCAGCATCAGAATCGGGTCGCCTGGAGGGCCCAGCCGAAGACCTGCGGGACCAGGCCCATCAGGGTGGTCCCGAGAGCGCTCAGGCCCACCACCACGGTCATCGGCAATCCGACGCGCTCGCGCTCCACGGGGGCGCCCTCCGGCACGGTGACCATCACCACGATCACCCGCAGATAGTAGTAGAGGGAGATGACGGTGGTCAGGATGCCGACGATCAACGGGATCCACAGGTGGGCCGTGACCAGCGCCTGGAACACGAAGAGTTTGGCGAAGAACCCGACGGTGGGGGGAATCCCGGCCAGGGAGAGCATGAAGATGGTCATGGTGGTGGCCAGGAACGGCCGCCGGTAGAAGAGACCCGTCCAGTAGCTCAGGTCGTCGGCGTGTT
>DASQAY010000394.1:0-2805 GCA_035635515.1 Candidatus Eiseniibacteriota bacterium
CGCCCGCCTCACGCAGGTAGCCCTGGTAGCGGGGAATCGGATCCTTCTGCCGCCAGACGGCGACCTCTTCGGCCTGCCGGTAGCGCCGGTCATCGTCGTCGCTGGAGTGGGCGGTGAAGCGATAGGTCTTGGCCTCGATCAGCGTCGGCCCTCCGCCGGCCCGGGCGCGGGTGACGGCGTCGCGGGTCGCCTGGTAGACAGCCAGCACGTCGTTGCCGTCCACCACCACGCCCGGGAAGCCGTAGCCCGGGGCGCGGTCGGCGACGTTCTGGATGGCCATCTGCTTGCTCTGCGGCACCGAGATGGCGTACCCGTTGTTTTCACAGACGAAGATGACGCCCAGCTTGTGGATGCCGGCGAAGTTCATCGCCTCGTGGCAGTCCCCCTCGCTGCTGGCGCCCTCGCCGAAGTAGGCGACCGTGACGGCATCCTCCTTGCGGATGCGGGAGGCCAGGGCGATGCCGGCGGCGTGCAGGAGCTGGGTGGCCACCGGACTGCCCCCGGTGAGGATATGCAGACGCTGCGACCCGAAATGGCCGGGCATCTGTCGGCCGGCGCTGCTGGGGTCCTCCCGCTTGGCGAAGAAGGAGAGCATCTGGTCGCGGGCGGTCATCCCCAGGGCCAGCACCACGCCGGCGTCGCGGTAGTAGGGCGCCACCCAGTCGTAGCCCGGTTTGAGGGCCATGGCGCTGCCCACCTGGGCACCCTCCTGGCCCTGGCAGGAGATGACGAAGGGCGCCCGCCCCTGGCGGTTGATGAGCCACATCCGCTCGTCGACGGCGCGCGCCAGGCGCATGACTTCGTAGATGGCCAGCGCCCGTTCGTCGCTGAGGCCCAGCGCCCGATGGCGGCTCTGCCCGCCCCTGGCCTCCACTTCCGCGGTCTTGGTGGCCATTTAGATATGGATGGCCAGGCCGTCCACGGCCAGGGCCGCCTCCTTGACGGATTCGGACACGGTCGGGTGCGGGCTGATGCTGGCGCCGATCTCAAAGGGCGTCGACTCCAGCAGCTTGGCCAGCGCCACTTCCGAGATCAGGTCGGTGGCATTGGGGCCGATCAGGAAGGCGCCCAGCAGGTCGCCGGTGTCGGCGTCGCTGATCAGCTTGGCGAAGCCTTCCGTCTCGCCCAGGATGACGGCCTTGGCATTCCCGGCCAGCGGGAACTTGCCCACCTTGACGTTGAGGCCCTGGTCGCGGGCCTGCTTCTCGGAGAGACCCAGGCTCGCCACCTGTGGGTAGCTGTAGGTCGCCCGTGGGACGCGGTTGTAATCCAGCGGCTTGGGATTCTTGCCGGCGATGTGCTCCATGATGTGCTCGCCTTCGTAATACGCGACGTGGGCCAGCAGGTAGTTGCCGATCACGTCGCCGGCCGCGTACACGTTGGGATGGCCGGTGCGGTAATGCTCGTCCACCTTCACGAAGCCTTTGTCGATCTGGAGGTCGAGCTTCTCCAGCCCGAATCCCTTGGTGATGCCTTCGCGCCCTACGGCGACCAGGACCCGCTCGCCCTCCAGGGCCTCGACGCCATCGCCCACCTTGGCCGAGATGGTCACCCGGCCGTTCGAGCGCTTGAGGGACTCGGGCTGCACCTGAGCGCCGGTGAGGACCTTGATCCCCCGCTTGGTCAGCACCCGAGCCAGCACCTGGCCGACCTCGGTATCTTCGGCCGGGAGGAGCGTGGGGAGGAACTCGACCAGGGTGACCTGGGCGCCGTAGCCATGGTAGACGCAGGCAAATTCCGTGCCCACCGCGCCGGCGCCGACGATGACGATGGACTTCGGCATCCGGTCCAGCTTGACGGCATGGTCGCTGTTGATCACGGCCTCGCCGTCCATGGTCAGGCCGGGCAGCGACTTGGGCTGTGACCCGCTGGCCACCACCAGGTTTTTGGCCCGGACGGTGGTGCCATTGCCCTTCACCGTCACTCGGTCCGCGGCCTCGATCACGCCCTCGCCGATGAAGACGGTCACCTTGTTTTTCTTCAGGAGGAACTCGACACCCTTCCAGAGCTGGGTGACGACCGCCTCCTTGCGCTTGAGCACCTGGGGCCAATCGATTTCGGGCTGGCCCACCTTGAGACCCAGGCCGCCAGCCGCGCTTTTGATGGTGTAGGCCAGCTCCGACGAGTGCAGGAACGACTTGGTCGGGATGCAGCCGCGGTGCAGGCAGGTGCCGCCCACCTTTTCCTTCTCGATGACGGCGACCTTGAGCCCCAGTTGGGCCCCCCGGATCGCCCCCACATACCCTGCCGAACCGCCGCCAATGATGGCCACGTCGAACGTCTCGTCCGGCATCACGCCCATTCTAGCTAGCTGTAGTTCCCAGGGAGGTTGCTGACGGAGGGGGATGAGCACGCCCCCTGATGGCGTAGCGTTGCACCGTGAGCCGAGAAGTCGAGGACTTGAACCGGCGCCTATTGCGCGCCCGCGACGCCATGGACCGCGCCTACGCCGAGCCGCTCAACGTCCGCGCCGTGGCCGCGGTGGCCCACGTCTCCGAGGCGCATTTCATCCGCAGCTTCCGCGCCGCCTTCGGGGAGACGCCGCACCGTTACCTGCAGCGGCGGCGGGTGGAGCGCTCGATGTTCCTGCTGCGCGAGACCGACCGCAGCGTCACCGACATTTGCTTCGACGTCGGCTTCACCAGCCGGGGGACCTTCAGCCGCACGTTCCGGGAGATCGTCGGCGAGACGCCGTCGAGCTATCGCCTGGGGAATGGACCGATGGTGGCCCCCAACTGCTACCAGATGTGGGCGACGCGGCCGGTGGTGGCGGCGGGGGTGGCGCGGCGATCGAGCAGTTTTGGA
>DASQAY010000395.1:0-9515 GCA_035635515.1 Candidatus Eiseniibacteriota bacterium
CGAGGACCAGGTCCACCTCGCTCGCCCGGTTGTAATGGGCCAGGCCGATCCGAAGCGTGCCGCCGCGCTCCTGCAACCCCAACCGCTCCATCAGTCCGGGCGCGTAGTGGTCGCCGTGCGTGGTGAAGACCTGGTGCTGCCCCAGCCAGCGGGCAATAGCCTCCGGCTGATGAGGCGGCCACGCGATCGACACGGTCGGCGCCCGCTCGCCAAGCCGCGCCGGGTCGGTGATCCCGAAAATCTGCACGCCCGGAATCCGGCTCAGGCCTTCGAGCAACCGCGCCACCAGGAAACGCTCGTACTGCGCGAGCCGGCCCATGGCGGCGACCAGCTGGGCACGCGCAGTGCCGTTGCCATCCGGGGAGAGACCAGCCAGATACTCGAAGGCGCCCAGCATGCCCGCCAGGCCCTCGTGGTTCTGGGTGCCCGTCTCCCAGCGGCCCGGTCCCTGATCCGACGCCGGGCGCACCTTGAATGGGCGCAGCCGCTCGAGCAGCTCCTGGCGACCGTACATCAGGCCGAGGTGCGGACCGTAGAACTTGTAGGCGGAGCAGACCAGGAAGTCGCAGTCGATCGCCTGAACGTCGATCGCCCCATGCGGCCCGAAGTGCACGGCATCGACCCAGAACCAGGCGCCGGCGGCGTGGGCCAGGTCCGCCACCTGTCGCAGCGGAGGGATGGTTCCGACCGCGTTGGAGGCGTGGGTCAGTGCCACGAGGCGGGTGTGGGGGGTGAGCTGCCGTTTCAGGCTCTCGAGGTCGAGCGTGCAGGCCGGCAGCGCGATATCGGCGACGCGGACGGTGATCCCCTGGTCCGCCAGCGCTAGCCAAGGCGCGACATTTGCGTCGTGCTCCAGCCGGCTGACCACGATCTCGTCGCCAGGCTCGAGCTGGCGACCAATCGCGCGGCTCACGGCGAACGTGATGGTGGTCATGTTAGGTCCGAACACAATCTCTGCTGGGCTGCGCGCGTTGAGGAACGCCGCCGCCATGGTTCGGGTCTCGGCGAGCAGGGCGTCCGAGCGCTGGCTGGTGGCAAAAGCGCCCCCTTGATTGGCGTTCATGGTCCGCCAGTATTCGGTGAGCCGGTCGATGACGCGCTGTGCGACCTGGGTGCCGGCCGGATTGTCCAGGTAGACGACGGGTTGGCCGTCGATGCGCAGGCTCAACGCGGGGAAGTGCCGCCGGACCGCCTCCACGTCGATGGCCTCGGTGGCGAGCGACATCAGGTGAATTCTACGTTGAGTGGGACACCCGGCCGACCGCAACCCGAGCCACGGTCAGAATCACCACGAAGGCGAAGGTAGCCCACACGGCGGCCGCGATGACGGGCCGGCCCAGGTCGCTCCCCGACAGCACCGCGTGCAGGAACATCAGCCCGAACATGAGGTAACTGGTGCGATGCAGCCAGCGCCAGGTGGCGGCGTCCATCGGTTTGCGCAGGTAACTGGTGACACCCACCACCAGCAACACATCAAAGCCCAGCGTCCCCAACCCGATGGGCAGCGCCGCGTAGGGCACGCGGAGGGGGATGACCGCGTCCAGCGGGGTCAATCGCGAGACCGGATCGAGCATGCCGGCCAGCACGTGCACCGCGACCAGCGGCGCCCAGCAGACGCTCAGGAATCCATGTACGGCCACCACCTCTCGCCGTCCGACCCAGCCCTCCAGGACGAAGGTCCGCAGCGCCTGGCCGGTGATAAGCGCGGCGGCGATGACGAAGAAGGCGGTCAGGGCGGCAGTCCGCGAGGTCAGCCAGAGGAGCTCCGCGACCGTCACGCCGCCGCGGCCGGTACCGGCGGCGCCACGACGGCGAAGTGGTCCGCCCGCTGGCTCAGGAAGGGCAGGCCGTGGGCCGAACCCATCAGCACGGCCGTCTTGGCATAAATTTCCGCGTGCAGCGCGGTATCGGTCACCACCGAGACCTCGGTCAGGTCGGTATACACCGGGAGTCCCGTACGCGGGTCTACCAGGTGATGCATGCCCTTGCCCCAGCGCCGGCGGGTAGTCCCACTGGTGGCGATCCCGCCGTCCGTCAGGGCGACGGCCGACCCATCACAGAGCCCCACGTGCCAGCCGTCGCCGCGTGGGCCCGCCCCGCGCACCCGCAGGTCACCGCCCAGATTGCAGACGGCATTTTCGCCGAGTTCCGCGATCAGGAGGTCGGCCAGGGCGCCCTTGGCGATCCCGCCCAGGTCGAGCGCGGCCCCGGGAGCGACGGCGACGGTGTGGCTGGCCCGATCGAGCCAGAGGACGTCGGGCAGGGCCGGGGTGACGGGCGGGTGCAGGGTGGACGGCTCCGACAGACCCAGGCGGAAGGGCCGGTCGTAGCCGGCTGCGCAGAGGGCCGGCAGGACCGCGATATTGACCAGTCCCCCGCTGGCCTCGTAGGCGTGCAGCCCGGCCTCGAGCATGCCATAGAGGAGGGGGCTGGCAGGCATCGGACGACCGTTGGTGGCGTTCAGCTGGGACAGCTCGCTGTCACGCACGAAGCGGGTCAGCCGGGCGTCCGCGTCCAAGACCAGCGCCTGGCAGCGCTCGAGCGCCGCCGGGCTGGCTCCCACCGCGATCAACTCACAGGTGGAGCCGAGCGCCGAGAAGTGACGGACCTGGAGATTAGGAGACATAGGTCTGGGTATGGACCTCCGACCCGGCGGGGAGCACGCGCAGGCTCGGATGCAGGGCGGCCGCCGGCGGCTTGGGCGCGGCCGCGACCACCGCGCCAAAGACCCCGGTCAGCAAGAGGGTGCCGATGATCGCCACCCGCTTGAGCGTCTTCTCCGAGACCAGTGTGCTCATGGCCTCAGGCTACCCCGGCCCGTCGCGTTCCGGCTGAAGTCCGCTGAGATTTGGCTGAGAACGCGGCGTGCCATCGTCCCAATACGACGACGCCTGCAGGCTGAAGAGCTCCGCGTACAGGCCCGGCGTGGCCATCACCTCGGCGTGCGCGGTGTCAGCCACGCGGCCAGTGTACGGGCCGCCCTCCCACTGCGGGCCAAGTGTCCTTCCTTGGGAGGTGTGAGAACACTCCCCAGGAGGCGTGATCACGGCCAACCGTCAGGTGCAGGGCGCGACGTCTGTCAGGCGTTCGCTCCCGTCGCTCGGGCTAGAGCCTCTCGGAATACCCCCACCCCTACCCCTCCCCGCCGGGGGGAGGGAGATTCGGTCCCAGCACGCGGGGAGGGGACCGGGCCTTTCTCAAACCACACAGAGACCATCACTAAGCTATTGCACGTCCAGCGCGATGCGGTGATATCCGCTAGCGCCATCGGGCAGGGTTGGCACCCGCTGCCCCGTCTGCCAGGCGCCGGTGCCGTCTCGGGCGCGGGCTTCGATGTCGTAATGCCCGGCTACCACAGAGACGGTGAGTCCCCAGAACCGCCAGGCGTACGGCGAGAACTCCGGATCGAGGTCGGCGGCTTGCCAGGGGCCATTGTTGAAGCGGATTTCTACGCTGCTGATCCGCCGGTTGCCGGCAAAGGCGATGCCGCGAATCGTGATGGAGCCGGCGGGGACCACCAGCCCGTCCAGCGGCGCGTCGATGCGGGACATCGTTTTGACCACCGCCCGCTCGGTCCACCCGTTCTGCTCCCAGTACCCGCGCTGGTCCGTCGCCGACAGCCGCAGCCGGGTCACCCATTTGGGCTGCTTCATCCCGTAGTGTCCCGGGAAGATAAAGCGGGCCGGAAAGCCGTGGGCCCAGGGCAGGCCGTCCCCATCCAGATGGGTCGCCAGCAGATGGTCGGGCGTCAGCTCGTCCAGAGGAAGGCTCTCCGTATAGCCGTCGGCCGCTTCCATCAGCAGCCAGCGTGCCTCTGGATGGTCGCCCCCGTGGGCAGCCAGCAGGTCGGTGACCCGCGGCCCGCGCCAGCGCCCGTTGCTGATCAGCGTGCCGCCGATCTCATTGCTGATACACGACAGGGTCAGCTCCACCTCGGCGGCCGGGAGGGCGAGCAGCTCGGCGTAGGTGAGCGAGGCGCCGTCGGGGAGGACGAGGTGCCATCCGTTGGCGTCGACCACCGGATCGCCCGCCAGGTTCTTGGAGACCACGTAGAAGTCCGCCACCGGAGTGATCTCCGTCATGGACCGGGTGCCCTCCCGGGTGGCCAGGGCCGTGACAAACCGGCGGACGTCGACATAGGCAATGCCCAGCACCGCCAGCCCGACCGATCCGACCAGCAGGTTGCGGAGCAGGACGCGCCGGTCGTCGCTGCTTGAGGTGGGCTGCAGCAATGCGCTGCTCCAGCTGTACGCGACCGTGCCCGCGACCGCCAGGACCGTCGCCTCGATCAAGGCCGGGATTCCGTCGCCAGCTGCCAGGCCGACGGCGAGCGTCACCAGCCCGATCACGCCGGCAATCGCGGGGCCCCGACTGACGCGCAGGCGCCGGTCGATGATCACGGTGGCGGCCCCGAACAACACGATCAACCCGACGGTGCTACCCACCAGGAGGAGTGGGCGCGCCAGGAGGCCCAGGGTGCGGATCACGGCCTCGAAGACGGGCAGCGGCAAGACCTTGACCACCAGACCGCCCGCCTCCTCCGGGAGCAGCGGGATGCCGAAAACGGCTCGGGCCAGATAACCGACCCCCAGGGTCAGGCAGCCGACGGCCAGCCCAATCAACAGCAGGCGCCGGGTGGCCACTGGAGCGTCAGCCACGGACTACCGGGATCGCGACTGGCGCGCGATCCCGCGATACAGGAGATACACGCCGGCAACGTCCAGGATGATCCCGATCGCGAGCCAGACACGCGACCCGGTCATAAAGCTGCCCGGCAAGGCCCCGGCGCCCTGCAGCGTCCACACCAGGCCCACCAGCAGACAGAGTCCGCCCAGCGCTAACGCCACGACGCTCAGTCGACGGTCACCCACTACGCCGACCATATCCGGTTCGGCGTTACGGTGCTCGATTGATCGGGTGAAGCCGGGGCTAGAGGCGAGCCTGATCCTCGCAGATGCGGGCCGCGCCGCCACCAACCGAGTGCGGAAGGGGGCCCTGCGGCGAGCAGGGCCCCTTTAGCTGCTTAGCTCGAACCTGGCCTAGGCTTGCTGCGCGACGGGTTCCTCGATGGGGGCGTCCTTGCCGGCCGGACGGACCCCGGCCTCGACCTTGGCCAGGGCCAGTTGACCGATGTTGAGTCCCTGGATGGTGGCCAGGTCCCCGAGCGCCCGAAGGAAGTACTGCCGGCGCCGCCGCTCGACGACCCGGTTGATCTCCGCCTCGAAGTTGGCGATACCATCGACCGACGTGACGCGGAAGGGATCGCTGATCCGGGGGCGCGGCGCGCCCATCTCTTCCTGCACCATCTTGCGGGCGTCGCCGGACATGCCCTCGTTGCTCACGATCACGCCTTCGGACGCCTTGATCCGCGAGACCTTGGCGTTGAAGCTGTAGGCGTCGGCCAGGTTGAACTCGCGGTCCTTCAGGACGGCGAGCACCAGGTCACCGCTGACATCCAGCACGATGTCGGTCCCACTCCCGTTGGATCCGGCGTCCACAATGATCGCCTCGCGGGGCACGCCGATCCGGGACAGGCTGGCGACCGCCATGGTTGTCATCCAGCGACCCCGGTCGTTCAGCTCGCGGGCCCTCTCTGTGGGGATGATCACCTGATCCACCCGCTCTTCGCTGAGGGATCGTCCGCAGGCGCATTTCATCCAGTCCGGGGCCATCTTGGCGAGCTTGTTGGGATCGTCGGTACGCAACACGGCGTTCCCGGTGCGCGAGCACACGATGACGTACTCGGATTGGATCAGGCCCATGTCGCGCAGCTCACCGAGCCGGCCGGCGACGGCCGCGCCCTGCGCCTCCCCGAGGACGCGGGGCAGCTCCGACGAGGTGAGCGAGCCAACCCGCTCGAGGTCCCGAATCAGGGCCCGGACTTCCGGAATGGCGAAGGCGCCGACGGCACGCGCCTCGTCCGTCGAGAGCTCGGAGCCCTGGCGGTTACGGCGGATGTTCTCGAAGTTGTGGCTGGTAGCTGGGGTCAGCACCGGCCAGCCGGACGGCGCTCCGATCTCCTGGCCCATCACCTCGGCCGCCGCGGTCCGGACCCGCTTCAGGAAATCGTTGCGCAGCTTCTCGCTGCCTGATCGATGGGCAATGCCGACCTCGGCGAAGGCGGGCTTGCCCGCATGCTCCAGCTCCATGAAGTGGACATCATCAGAGCGGAGCTCACGCAGCGTGGCCGAGCCGGGTCGCCGGATCCGGAGCCACCCCACGACCGGCGCCGAGCCGAAGAAAATCTCGCCTTCCTCCGGGGCGGACCAGCTGCGGGTGACGTCGAACTGCAGAAACTTGCTGAGCAGGTCGATGGTGAAACCGATCCCGGCGCTATCGAAGATGGCCTCTCGCGCCCGATAAAGGACGCCCATGAATTCGGGGCCGTTGATTCGCGACACGAGGGTCCAGAACTGGTCGGGGGTCGGGGCGATGTCGAGCCGGCGGACTTCTACGTGCAGCATCCTTTGGCGCTCCTCCGTGTGCAGGTGGGCAATCTCGGCGCCTGCCCCGGAACTTCCCCTCGACCCGGTGGCGCATCGCGCAGCTTAGGACGGCGCACGCGCGTTGTCAAACGAATCTGGTACCAAATGACCCGCGTCACGTCGTACATCTGTTTCTGCTAGCACCGGCTGATACTGGACGAGATGACGGAGCGCGATCAACTGGCTGCCGCAGCCCGCGCCGCCGGCCTGCGCGTGTCTCCCCGTGAACTTGAGCGGCTGCTCCCCGGCTGGCGGCGGTACCAGGCCCTGGTGCGAGCCCTGCGTGCCCAGGCGCGCCAGCAGCCGGACCCGGACCTGCCGTGACGGTCGACGACCTTTGCGACGCGCCCCTGACCGAGGTGGCTCGCAGCCTCCGCCGCCGGGCCGTGTCCCCCGTCGAGCTGGTGGACGCCTACCTGGCGCGGATCGTGAAGGCCCACCGGCTGCGGGCCTTCATCACCGTGACCGGGGATATCGCGAGGCGGCAGGCGCGGGCCGCGGAACGCCGGTTGCGCCGGGGCGACACCGGGCCGTTGCTGGGGGTGCCGATGGCCCTCAAGGATCTGTTCGCCACCCGCGGGGTGCGTACCACGGCCGGCTCCCGGATCCTGACCCGCTGGGTGCCCCGCCAGGACGCGATCGCCGTCAGCCGGCTGCGCCAGGCGGGCGCCGTGATGCTGGGCAAACTCAACCTGCACGAGTTCGCCTACGGCGTGTCGACCAGCAATCCCTTCTTTGGGATCGCGCGCAATCCCTGGGATCTAGCCCGCATCCCGGGTGGCTCCAGCGGCGGATCGGCGATAGCGGTGGTGGCCGGACTATGCGCCGGCAGCCTGGGAACCGACACCGGCGGATCCATCCGGGTTCCGGCCGCGCTCTGCGGCTGCGTCGGATTGAAGCCGACCTTTGGGAGTGTGCCGGTCACCGGGGTCCTGGCGCTGGGCCCGTCGCTCGACCATGTGGGCCCCATCACCAGGAGCGTGGCGGATGCGCGCCTGCTCTTCGAGGTGATTGCCGGGCGCCCGGTGCGGGCTGGATCCGTGAAGGGGATGGTCATCGGGGTGCCGGATGGATTTTTCGGGCAGCACGTCGAGCCCGGGGTGGCGCGGCTGGTGGCGGCCGCCGTCGCCGGGCTCCGAGCGGATGGGGCGCGCGTGCGGCGGGTGAGGTTGCCGGCGATGGCGTGGTCGGTCGCGGTCCAGCTGGTCACCCTGCGAGCCGAAGCCGCCGCGGTGCACGCCCGCTGGTTTCCCGCGCGGTCGCGAGACTATGGCGTCGAGACCCGCGCGCGGCTACAGCTGGGGCACCTGGTCAGCGGCGCTGACTATCTGCTGGCTCAGCGGCTGCGACGGCGATTGCGCGACGAGCTGCGGTCGGCCTTCGAGGAGGTCGACGTGCTGGCGGTGCCCGCGGTTCCGCTGGTTGCGCCTCGAGTCGGGCAGCCGCGAGTCCGCTGGCGGACCAGCCAGGAGCCGGTCGACGCCGCGCTGGTGCGATTCACGGCACCCTTCAACCTGACCGGCGCCCCCGCGCTCGCGGTGCCGTGCGGTCTCTCCCATGGACTGCCCGTCGGGATTCAACTCGTGGGCCGATGGAACGATGAGGCGACCGTCCTGGCGGCGGGGCAGGCGGTCGAGGACCAGGTCGGCCGCTTGGGACGGCCGGGTGCGCTCCACCGCACGGGCGTCAGGTTGATCGCGCGACGGCGACCGGCTAGTAGATAAAGCCGATCAGGGGAATGGTGCCGGGGACCACGCGCCGGGTATCGACCTTGCCCCAGCCGCCGCCGCTGCCGCCGTAATAATTCATCTCCGAGACCAGCCAGCTGCCGTCGGAGTTGACCTTTTCGACGTAGGCGACATGACCCCAATATGGGTTCTCCCAGGTGACCATGATGGCGCCCACGCGTGGCGCCGGGCCCTCGGGCCGGCCCCAGGCGCGCGCGCGACCATACCATTCCCACGCGTTGCCGCCCCAGGGTGCGGCCCGCCGCGTGTTGACGTAGTAGGTGCATTGACCGAAAGGATAGAGGCCGCCCCCGCCGCCAGCGGAGACAGGCGAGATCCACACCGGTCGTCCGCCGGCCGACACCGTCCGGGGATTGGGTTCGGGGACGGGAGCCGCCTCGGGGCCGACCCCGAAGGGGATCATCAACCATGACCCGACCGCCAGATTCTCAGGGTGCCGGAGCAGGTTGAACTCGATGATGGCGTCCATCTCGGCCCGGTACTTGCGCGCCAGCGCGGCCACCGTGTCGTCGCGCTCGACCCTGACCAGTACGCCGTCAATCGGTGGAATCATGATCACCTGGCCATGCTCGAGGAGGTCGACGGCGCCGGGGTTCGACCAGATGAGAGTGTTCACGGTTAAGCCATACTGGGCCGCCAGGGCGCGCAGCGTGTCCCCATCGGAGGCCCGGTAGGTCAGGATGGGGCGGTGCTGGTCTTCGATCCCAACCGCGGTCAGCGACAGTCCGGGCTTCACCATGAAGCCATCCGTCGACCACTCGCGGTGATCGGCCCACCGGGAGGGGGGAGCCACGACCAGGGTGCGATCCTTGGCGAGAGCCGGCGCCGGTCCGATGGGCGCGTGGACGGCCAGCCAGGGCAAGGCACCGGCCAGTAGCAGGACGATCGCGTGAGTCGCGTGCCGCGGCAGTGCGGTGAGCAGTCCGGGTCCCCCTTTTTTCGGGATCCGGCCCGGGCAACGCCCGAACCTCTATGCCTGGCAACTTCGAAGGGGCCGCGGGCTTGCGATTTTTGTCGCGCCGCCGCTGGGATTGTGACGAGCTTGTTACGCCCTAAGGCCACTCCCCGTTAAGCCCGGGTCCACCGGGCGGGCGAAGCAGATCGGGATGCGGGGCGTGCCGAGCCGAAGGAGGCGACGAGCACGGGAGGGAGCGCACCCGTCGGTGCGTGACCGACCGCGCGCAGGAGACGACGCCCGGATCGGCCGCAGCCGCGCCCAAGATGCAAGCCCGACTCGGTGGATTCGGGCTGGGATCGAGGGAGCCTAACCCGGCCCGATGAC
>DASQAY010000396.1:0-3304 GCA_035635515.1 Candidatus Eiseniibacteriota bacterium
TTCTTGGGCTTGTACATCTCGGCCAGGCGTGCCAGCCGGCGGTCGGGTACCTCCACCATCGCGGTGTTCGGTTCCACGGTGCTGAAGGCGTAAGAGGCGACCCCGGCGCCCGCGCGGGTGAGGGCGTTGAACAGGGTGGTCTTCCCGACGTTGGGCAGGCCAATGATCCCGACAGCGAGCGTCATCCCCCTACATCATTACCCAGACTCCGCCTTTCCCATGGCGGGGAGCGTGGACAAGGACTTCCTCCCCTTGCGAAAGGGGTTGGGGGATGAGTCCTAGACTCTCCCTCCCCCTTGCTTAGTTCCGCTCAGTACCAGCTATCCTCGGCGTCGCCGATGCCGGTTGGCCGCAACGGATCGCGCCAGCGATAGGCCAGATCGCCGGTTGTCTCGTCGTAGTACGTCTCGTCGATCGAGATGTCCTCACCATCGGTTTGGTCGAGATCGGACTCATCAATCATGGCGATCCTCCTCAGGCTGTGACGGCGGCTTCGGCCACTGTCTCGGGTGCATCGGGGGCCGACTCGTCCTTCGGACTCAGCATCCGCATGACGTCCAGGGTGACTTCGGTGGTGTAGCGGCGAAGGCCGTCCTTCCCGTCCCACTCGCGGCTGCGCAGTCTGCCCTCGACGTAGATCAGCTTGCCTCGGCGCAGATACTCCTGGCAGATGCCGGCCAGGCCGCCAAACGCCACCAGCGAGTGGTACTGGACGTCCTCCACCTTGTTACCGTCCTCATCTTTGGCGTAACCGTTGGTCGCGAGCCGCAGGCGAGCTATCGCCAGCCCCTTCGGACTGGTCACCAGTTCCGGGTCGCGAGTCAAGCGGCCGATAAGCGTGACGCGGTTGACCATTCGAGCATTCCCTCCTTGGTTGGCGTGATCGGTCGGCGAATCGGGCGTCACGGGTGGAGTGCGGCATCACCTCCTGCGCTGACGTGCGGTCCCACCAGCGGTAGCGGATCGACCGGCGCGCCCGCGACCCGCACCTCGAAATGCAGGTGCGGTCCGGTGCTCCGGCCGCTCGACCCCGTCTCGGCAATCAGCTGGCCGGCGGCGATCGGATCGCCGGATTCCACCAGCACCAGGCTGAGGTGGCCGTAGACCGTGGTCAGTTGGTCGTCTCGGCGGACGATGATGAAGAGCCCATAGCCATCCGGGTTCTCGTCCACCGCGGCCACGCCGGCGGAGGCGGCATAGACCGGGGTTCCCTCCACGGCCCCCAGGTCGACCCCGCTGTGAAAGTGATGGCTGGGACAGGTGAAGGACCAGGGCTCCAGGCCAAGGTCCGAGCAGCCAAACGCTTGGGTCACGGGCGCCCCGGGGAGCGGGTCGGAGAGCACCTGGCCCGGCTCCGGCAGCGGCGCGAACATCCCCGCCACCAGCATGATCAGGAGGAGCGGCAATGCCAGCACCAGGCCGGCCGCCGCCAGGAGCGGCTTGCGAAACGCCCAGAGGGTGAGGCCGGCCTGGACGGCGAGCGCGGCGCTCACGCGGCTGCTGGTCGGGCTGCGCCGCCGGTGCGCGCGTGCGCGACGGCTTTGGCCCCCTCCTTCCAGGCGTGGTGCGCCAGGCGCTCGGCCTTCAGCTCCATGTGGCCCGATGCACTCATGAGCCCAGGGACCTTGATCACCAGGTAGAGGATCGCCAGCCCATACAGCGTCTGCATGACGTTGTCCTGCTGCTCGGTGATGAAGGCGCTGGCCAGGCGGAGCACCAGCACCTGGGCGAACTGCATGAAGACCGTGACCTCGAACAGCCTGACCCAGGCGCGGGCGTAGCTCTTGGTCTCGGGAAGGATCATGCAGAGGGCGGCCAGGGGAGCCACCACCAGCAGGATCGCCAGCAGCGCGAAGCGGACCACATAGGTCAGCGCCAGGATGAGGATCATCACCACCAGGACCATGTGCAATCCCAGCTGGACGAACGAGCTGGCGACGTGGACGGTGGGCGCCCGGGCATAGGAGATCGGATTCAGCAGGCCGACCAGCCAATCGGTCTGGTGCGAGGACCCGGTCACGTCGGCGGACCAGACCGCGTGCACCAGCGCGTTGTTGATGTCGATCGCCATCTGGGCCAGGGGCAGGCTGAAGTGGGCCAGCACGATGGCGGCCATGACCCGGGGGAGCATGGTCTTCAGGGTGTAGTGGGCCCGGAAGCTCCGCTCCCATTGGCTGCGCAGGAAAGCCCAGCTGAAGACCAGGACCAGCAGGGCGTCGGCGATCGCCACGGTGACGCGATGCATCCCCACGATGGCTGGGTTTCCGGTCACCGGCCCCGCCGGCAGCCGCGACAGGTCAAAGGTGCCCAGCAGGTAGGTCTCCACGAAATGGGTCGACGAGAACCAGTTGGCGAAGTCCTTGATGATCGCGTCCAGCAGGGACTCGACGAGCTTGAGCAGCAGGTCGTACACGGCGCCGCCTCAGTGCGGGACGGAGTCGACCAGCACCCGGACCAGGATCCCGGCCATTTCCACCCCGATGGTCCCGAAGACAATGCGGCCGATCCATCGCTTGGCCTCCAGCACGCTGCGGGGTTCGACCGCCACCATCTTCCAGATGAAGGCCATGACGAACGCCAGCGCCCCGATGCTGCCGGCCAGGCTCTGGCCATATCCGGTCCAGATCTCGATCACGTGTCGCAGTTGGTCCATCTCAGCGCCTCCTCTCCATGTCAGGGATGACCCGCTGCTCCAGGTACTGTTCGACCGCTTTGATCAATCGCTCCAGGATTTGCCACTGCACGTCCAGCTGGTGCCGGTCCTCGCGGCCCAGCCGGTCGGCCAGATCGCGCGAGAGCACCGTCGGACTCGGACGGGCCCGCGCCGGCGCGGACGATGCCGGCGCCGGCGTGGGGCCAGGGGACGGGAGGACGCCCGGATCGTCCGAGGGCAGCACCACGGGCGACGGCAGGCTCGGCAGGCGGTGAGGCTGCATCGCCAGGTGGATGCCAACGCCGGTGAAGGCGGCCAGCACGGTGATCTCGCCCCCCACCAGCACCAGCTTCCACGGCGCCGCCATGCCCGGCAGTTTGCCACATTGTTGTGTGTTTGTCAAGACGTAACATCTTACCCGAGTGAGGTAGGATGGGAGGTAGGAATGGAGCCAGACCGCCCCAGCCCGCGCCGGGATCCGGGACCTATCCCGACCGATATGAGGGCGTTCAACCGGGCCCTCATCGAGGAGTTTCGTGCCAACCACGGCCAGCTCAGCGGCCCGATGGCGGGCCGCTCGCTGATGATTCTCACGACGACCGGGGCTCGTACTGGACAACCCCGGACGGTCGTGCTGGGCTATGGCAAGCG
>DASQAY010000397.1:0-9103 GCA_035635515.1 Candidatus Eiseniibacteriota bacterium
TCAAGGCCGCCGCCTCTATCGCGGATCTTCCCGGCGGTGCGTTTGAGGGGACCGACGTCAAGCCGTCCCGGGCAGCGGTGCCGATCTGGTACAGCGAGGCGGCCAAGCGCTGGCTTCCTGTCGGTAGCACGCTGGTTGCTCCCGATGGCCGCAGTTATCTCTGGGTTCGATTGCTTCCCAACGGCAGTAATTACACCCACTTCAAGAATTCTGAGTTGCATCGATATGACCTGACGACGACGACCGACCACACGCTATGGACCTACCCGGGATCGATCGATGAAATACGCTGGGATGCCTCTGGTGTCCACGTCACTACCGTTCCGCCGGCCGGCGGTGTTCGACTCGTGTGGTTGATCGATCCGCGGACCGGGGCGGCGACGCAGCAGTCCCCGGGGGCCGTCAAGGAAGGGCCAAAAATGTTGCCCGGCGATGAGCAGAACGGCAGCTTCTCATTTGGCAGCTTCGGGACGGATGCGCAGGGGCATACCCTGTATCGGATCGGCAGCCGGCAGGGAGGGGACCGCGAATGGATCTTCTATGAGTCGGCCCCCGGCCAGCGCGTCACCATCTACAAGGGCAAGCAGGGCGATGCCACCGGCTTCGATCCATCAGAGGCCATGGGAGACGGAACCGGCATCTGGTTCAGCGACTACGAGACGCGCGGGCTCTGGCACTGGGATCAGGCTTCTGGGCTCCACAAGATAGCCGTCAAGGACCTGCCCGCGACGCTTCCAGGTCCAAACTCGAGCCTCTACGTAAACCCAGCCGGGCCCTGCCTGTAACGCGCGACCTCTCCTCCCATACGCGGAATTAATCTCCCTCCCCCTTGTCTTGTGGAGGGCAGGGCGGGGGTGTTTCGACAGGATGTCTCCCAGACGCTCTTCCCGTGGCACGGGAGCTTCCCTTTTGATGGGGTGCGGGACTACCATGGCAGGGTGATCGTCACCACCACCTTCAAGGTCGCGGCGCCGATCGACGCGGTCTGGCGCTACATGCTCGATGTGCAGAAAATGGCGCCCTGCGTCCCCGGTGCCGAGCTCACCGAGGTAATCGACGACAAGACCTATGCCGGCAAGATCGGGGTCAAGCTGGGCCCCATCGAGGTCGCCTACCGGGGAAAGGTCTTCCTGGACGAGGTCGACGAGCAGACCCACACCGCCCGGCTGCGTGCTGAGGGCCAGGAGTCGAAGGGCCGGGGCGGCGCCACGGCCAGGGTCAAGGCGGAGATGCACCAGGAGGGTGCGGAGACGGTGGTGACCATGGAATCCGATATCGGCGTGACCGGCCTGGTGGCCCAGTTCGGCCGGTCGTCGATCATGCAGGACATCTCGCAGCGGATGGCCCAGCGCTTCGCCGATTGCCTGGAACGCGAGATCAAGGCGACCCAGACGGTTTCGACCTAGGTCCCTTCCATCTGCTTGCGCGCATGAGGGCCAGGCACGTTGCGGTTGCGACCGGGATAGGCATCCTGCTGGCGGCCTGTGCCGGAGGTTTCAGCAGCACCAGCTCACCCGTCGGCACCGCTCCTCACGCGACAGCGGCGGACCTGGTCGCCGTGGCGAAACGGGTCTTTCCGTTCTCCGCCCACTACGGCTATTACGTGGTCTGCGGAGTCAATGGTGACCTATCGAAATGTCCAATCACGGCTCGGCTGAAAAAACGTCTAACGCAAGCGGGGATCACCTTGTGTCAATGCGAGAATCCCGCGTCTTCTATTGAAGCCACCGGGACGCCAACCGAAACCGGAGGCATTGCTCATGTCGTTCTTGGGTACCAGCCCAATCAAATCAAGATGGACCTGGTCATCGTCCTGGTCGGGGGCAAGCTCCTGGTCGACGATGAGCTGTGCACGGGCGGCGACGCGTCGACCTCGATCTACACGCGCATGGGCGGCTGCGGATCGGGCGGCAGCGACTAGCGAAGAATTCCCCAAGTCATCGCGCATCAGGGCGAAGGAATACTGGGCCGTCCGTTCACTCTGACCATGGCCGCGCTGATCCAGCACCAGGACCCGCCGCCCTTCGGCCAGCGCTGCGGCGACAGGATCCCAGTGAGAGGCGTTCTGGCCGAGCCCGTGCAGTAGTTAGGATGGCGGGCATCTCTACGGGGCCCCCAGTCGCGGTAATGGAAGCTCAGCCCGCCGAGTCGTACTGTCCGGTCGGCGCCTTTTGGGGCTGTCTTCGACCTTCGCATTCCGGCCTAGCCTACTCCGCCGACAAAAGAGGAGGGAGGCGGGGGGGACGCCTCCCTCAAGTACTTGCGTCGCGAGCGGAGCAGGTGCTCAGCGACTGGACCGAACAACGGATTAATCCGCGAAGAGGTTACGAGGTCGCCCGAGGATGGTCGCCATGACAGAACAGTCCGTCGCCAACCCATCACAGAGCGTGGTGCAGTCCGGCGCCACGCTCCCAGCGGACGAAGAGCTCCCCGACCTCGATTTACGCGCAGCGGCGGCGGCCCCGCGGTCGAGGAGGAAAAGAAGAGGGAGGCTACTGGGGGTAGGCCTCCCTCGTGCCACTGGCGACGATCAGTCTAGCGTCTGGATGGAGCCGAACAGGCCATCGGCCTCGTCGTTGATGCCGGCCGCGAAGTATACGAAATTCGGGTCGCCGCCGCGGCCGCCGTTGCCGACCCGGAGACCCCACAGGCCGTCGATCTGGATCGCCCCGCCCAGCCCGTTGCCCAGCTGGCCGGTGAAGGTGCCGGAAGCCAGGTCGAAGCCGTTGATCCGGCCATCCCCGAAGTTGCCCACCAGCAGGTCATCGTGGAAGTGGCCGAAGGTGCTGGGCGCGATGGCCAGGCCCCAAGGCGAGTTCAGCGTGCCCTGCGAGGCGAACCGCCGGAGCAGGTTGCCGTTCAGGTCGTAGACGTCGACATAGCCGTTGCCGAGCCCTTTGACATCGTCATGCTTGGCGGCGTTCTGCTTGGCGTAGGTCACGTACAGCTGCCCGCCCAGGTTCTGGATGCCGAAGGGAGCGAAGCCGGCCGGGATGCCCGGGTCCGAGAACGACCCGGCGCGCTTCACCGGGGTGAACGTGCTATCGAACACGTCGACCGTGGCGAAGCGGAAGTTGGCCGCGTACAGGCGGGTCCCCGCCGAGGCCGAGTCAATGGCCAGTCCCTTGTAGACAGCCCCGACGTCGCCGACGCTGTCCACGGCGGCCGAGTTGTCGACGGCGAGGATCCCGTGGAACCGGTCGACGCCAGGATTCCATCCGACGATGGTGCCGTCCTCGGTGGCGAAGAGGAACAGGCTGGAACCCGACTTCCCGTCCTTCGAGACCACGAAGCCACTGGACCCGCTGAACACCGTTCCGGTTGGTGCCCCGCCAGGGACATTGCCTGGCGCCGGGATCTGGACCACCAGCGGGACGGGGGTCGCCGCGCCGTTGGCGATGCTGTACAGGGTGCTGACGCCAGCGTTGTTGTCCGCCGCCCAGATCGGGCTGGCCGGGCTTGACGAAAGGCCCCAAGGGTTCTTCAGGTTGGGATCGGTCACCTGTGCCATTTTCGGGATGTTCGACACCAGGTTGGTCTGTAGATAGGCGCCCCGAACCAGGCCCCGCTCGGCGGCCATCACCGGTTGCGCGACCGTCCACAGAGCCAGCGGGATCGCAATCAAAAGCGTGGCGCCGCGGCGGAATAGAGTCGTAGTCATGCGTCCTCCTTCTTCCCCCAGGTGCTGCCGGTTAGACGCAGTTATTACGCTGGGAGGTTACAGTCGGCGCCTGCATCACGTAAGCTCTCCCTCTCCCGCCGGGAGGGAAGGGTGGGGGTATTTCGAGAGGATGCCGCCCGTACCATCAATAATCAGCTAATCGCGATGCGACCGACCGTCAGAACATCACGCGGGTCTGCAGCAGCCCCTCCCATGAGCCCGCCCGGAAAGGAACAGTATGATTCGTCGTACGGAACTTTGTGAGGAAGGTGGCTGATGGCTAAAACGAACGTTGTACTCGATCGGGCACGACTAGTCCTCTTGAGCAGCCGGCAGCAGCTACAGACCGAGATTGATGCTGTAGATCGAGCCTTGACAGCATTGCAGGGCATTGGCGGGCGCGCGACCAACGGCAGGGTAAAAGGCCGCCGCCGCAGTGGTGGCGCAAGCCCGAAACTGCTGGCGGCACTGAAGAGGGCCCGGGCTGCCCGTCAGCGCAAGATTGCGGAAAGGAAAGCCGCGGCAAGGTAGACATCGAGACCGTCGTCGAGACCCACGGCCTCAGTAAGCGGTACCGCACCGGCGTGCTGGCCGTCGACAACCTGACCCTGAGCGTGCGGCGGGGCGAGGTGTACGGCTTCCTGGGCCCCAATGGAGCCGGGAAGACGACCACGATGCGGATGCTGGTGGGGCTCCTGCGGCCCACCGCCGGCACCGCGGTGGTCGCCGGTCATCCGCCAGGCGCCCCAGCTGGATTGGCCCGCCTGGGGGCGCTGGTGGAGCAATCGGCCTTCTATCCGTACCTGTCTGGTCGCGACAACCTGCGCGTCATGGCCAGGTACACAGGCCTGGGCGCGAAGGTGGTCGAAACGGCGTTGGAAGAGGTCGACCTGAAGGATCGGGCCCACCACAAGTTCAAGACGTACTCCACCGGGATGAAGCAGCGGCTGGGCGTGGCCGCGGCGTTGATGAAGGAACCCGAGCTACTGATCCTCGACGAGCCCACCGCCGGCCTGGATCCACAGGGTACGGTCGAGATGCGCAACCTGATTAAGCACATGGCCAGCTCCGACCGAGCTGTGCTCCTCTCCAGCCATCTACTCAGCGAGGTTGAGCAAACCTGCGATCGGGTCGGCGTCATCCAGCGGGGCCGGCTGATCACCGAGGGCACGGTGGACGAACTGCGTGGCCAGGCGTTGCTGGAGGTCCAGGCCACGCCCGTAGAGCGGGCCCAGGCCGTGCTGGCTCAGCTCGTTGGCGCCGATAAGGTCCGGCTCGTGAACGGCCGGTTTCAGCTCAACGTCGACCCCAACCGGGCGGCCGAGGTGAACCGGCAGCTGGTGGCAGATGGCATCGACGTCACTGAGCTGCGTCGGGCGGAACGCTCGCTGGAAGAGGTCTTCCTGCAGCTCACCGAAGAGGGACCCAAGCCGCCATGATTGCCAGCTTCCGCGCCGAATGGCTGAAGTTCCGTACGCGACCGGCCAACTGGGTATTGGTCCTCATCCTGGTGGCGACGCTGCTGGCCTTTTCCTACATCCTGACCTACCTGATCTCGACCCATCCGCCGCAGGGGTTCAGAACAGAGGGCGGTCTTCCGCCCAGTGTCTTGAAGCGGATGGCTTTTCCGGAGAATCTGCTCTCAACCGTTCTGGCTGATACCAGCGGGTTGGGTGTTGCGATCGTGCTGATCATGGGGGCGCTGAGCGCGGGCAACGAGTACTCGTGGCTGACCTGGCAAACCATCCTGGTCCAGCGCCCGGCGCGGCTGGCGGTGTTCCTGGGCAAGCTGCTGCTGCTCATCCTGGTGACTTTGGTACTGGCGCTGGCCATGTTCGGCGCGGCCGCCCTGACCAGCCTGGTCCTCGTGCAAATCGATGGAAGTACGTCGTCATTTGCGTCGTGGGCGAACATCCTGAAGGCCATCGGCGCCGCCTGGCTGGTCCTGGCGACCTGGACGGCTTTCGGCCTGGTGCTCGCCGTGCTTTTCCGTGGTGTCGCCGGCTCCATCGGGGCCGGCCTCGTCTATGTCTTTGTGGTCGAGGGGTTGATCGCCGGTCTGCTGCGGGGCGTGCCAGGGCTGAAGGAGGTGCTCCGCGTCCTCCCGGGCGTCAACGGTGGCGGGATCGTCGCGGCGTTCCGCGGCAGCGTTCCCCAGCGGGGTGTGCCAGCGCCCTTGGTGAGCGCCGGGCGCGGCGCCCTGACGGTGGCGATCTATCTGCTCGTCTTTAGCGTCGTGGCGGCACTGATCGTCCGCCGCCGCGACCTTGCCTGAGAGTCGGTGGGGAGCTGTACCGTGGATGGACAGGAGCCCAGCGTAAGGAAGGGGAGACCATGAGCACACTCAAGAACCGGCCGAAAACCGCACTCCTCGTCGTCGACGTGCAGAACGGCGTCGTCGGGGGGGCTCACCAGCGCGACGCGGTCGTCGCGAACGTCGGCAGCCTGGTCGACAAGGCGCGGCGGGAACGGGTCCCCGTTGTCTGGGTCCAGCACTCCGACGAGCAGCTTGCGAGGGGGAGCGACAACTGGCGGATCGTCCCCGAGCTGACTCCGGGCGACGCCGAGCCGCTCGTCGAGAAGAACTACGGCGACTCCTTCGAGGACACCACCCTCGAGACCGTGCTGTCGGGCCTCGGAGTCGGGCGGCTCGTCGTGGTCGGCGCACAGACCGATGCCTGTATCCGCTCGACGCTCCACGGCGCGTTCGTCAGGGGGTACGACGCGACCCTTGTCGGCGACGCCCATACGACGGAGGACCAGACGGCATGGGGGGCGCCGCCTCCGCACCAGGTCATCGCGCACACGAACCTGTACTGGACCTACCAGACGGCGCCGGGACGGACGGCCGGGACGGTCAAGACCAAGGATGTCGACTTCGGCGGCCCGTCCTGAAGCCTGTGCGAGTACACCTAGGTGCCTGGTGACGTTGGCCCCTTGATCCACCATTCCGTGTACTCGCGACACCGTCCCTGCTCGTCGAACCGCAAGAGAAAGATATTGGCGTATTCGCGCTCTGGTCTTCCGGCCCCGGCCCGGTATCGGGTGATCCCCTGGCCCACCCCGACCTCGCCGGTCACCGCCGCGGCTTTGTAGTCCGCCGTCCAGCTGTCAGGCGGATCGGCGTCTGCGATCCAGGCCTTGGCAATCGCCTCCCGCCCGCGCAAAGGCTCGTCATAGGGAAGGGAGCGATAGATCGCGTCCTCTGCGAACAGCGCCTTGATTTCCCCCGGGTCGTAACTCCGCCAGGCGGCCACGTAGGCATCCAGCCAGCGTTGCACCCCGGCCATGTCCAACACGGCTGGATTCTACGGGGTTGTAGCGTGGAGCTCGGCGGGCCAGCGTCCCGAGCAGCACCAGGGGACCGCCGGTGGGCCTCCTCCTCCCGGCCTTTCCGCGGACCTCGCGACCGCCCCTGGCCAGGCATCCCGGGGGGCGTCACCAAGGCGTGATGTTTGGGTAACGGCCATCTCGTGGGTAAGGTGGAGATCATGACGGCGCGGGAGCGAGTGAATGACCGGAGGAAGAAAGCGCAGGGCATCGGCGTCGTAGCGGAGATGGACGATCCGGTCCAAACGGCACACGAAGCCGGTTTGCGCTATGTCTCCGACGCCTTCCCCGGGATCCGCCGGCAGCGTCGCGACGACGGCTTCGTATACATCGGAACAGATGGGATCGAGATCACCGACGAAGAGGAGATCCAACGCATCAAGAGGATCGGGATCCCGCCCGCCTGGACCGACGTCTGGATCTCCACGTCACCGCTGGGCCACATCCAGGCCACCGGTCGCGACGCCAGGAAGCGCAAGCAGTACCGCTATCACCCAACCTGGCGGGAGTTCCGGGATGACAACAAGTTCGACCGAATGCTCGACTTCGGCCAGGCGCTGCCGCGGATCCGGCACCGGGTCATGAGTGACCTCCGCAAGCAGGGTCTCCCGCGCGAGAAGGTCCTGGCCACCGTGGTCCGGTTGATGGACCTGACCAGCATCCGGATCGGCAACGAGGCCTACGCCCGGCTGAACGAATCGTATGGATTGACCACCATGACCCCCGACCATGTCGACGTCAATGGCACCAAGGTAGAGTTCAAGTTCAAGGGGAAGTCGGGAAAGTTCCACAAGATCTCAATCCGCGACCGCCAGCTAGCTCGGATCATCGATCGGATGACGGATCTGCCAGGGGAAGAGCTCTTCCAGTACATCAACGGTGGCGGGAAGCCCCGCTCGATCAGCTCGGACGACGTGAATGACTACCTTCGAGAAGTAAGTGGCCAGGGCTTCACCGCCAAGGAGTTCCGCACCTGGGCCGGCACGGTGCTGGCGGTCCGGGAGCTCCAGGAGTTGGGCCAGTTCGAAACCGAGCGCCAGGCGGCACGGCAGGTCGTAGCCGCGATCAAGGCCGTCGCCAAAGAGCTGGGGAACACGGTCGCAATCTGCAAGAAGTGCTACGTCCACCCGGCCGTGGTCCAGGGCTACCTTGATGGGACGCTCTTCCATGCGTGGGAGATGGGTGTCGCCGAAGCCGCCGAATCGTCCGCCCGACCAGGCGATGAGGGGCTCCCCGCCGAAGAGGTGGCGGTGCTCTCCCTCCTTCGGGGACAGGCAAGGAAAGCCGCTTAAGCCGGCAGGCGACCGACCGCCGTTACGGAAGGGGCGGGAGATCCGCTGACCGTCCGCTAGGCGGAGGGCGATCCGCCGTCGTGGCTCTGCTCGACGAGGATGCGAGCCAGCTGCGTGCGCGACGTCACCCCAAGCTTGCGGAAGACTCTGACCAGGTGATACTCAACCGTGCTGGTGCTGATGAAGAGTTGCGCGGCGATCTCCTGATTCCGGGCGCCTTCCCTCCCGAGGCGTGCGATCTGCGTTTCCTGCGGGGTGAGCTGGGCCTGCGTCTCGACCGTGCGTTTCCGGGCTCGCTCGCCGGTGGCTAACAGTTCGACGCGCGTCCGCTCCGCAAAGGCCTCCAGACCCATTGAGGCGAACATGTCGTAGGCGGTCCGGAGTTGGTCGCGGGCATCGCGTCGCCGGCCCTGCCGCCGCAGCCATTCGCCGAAGAGCAGGTGGGACCGCGCCAGCTCGGGTCTCGCCGACGATTGGCCCAGCTGATCGATCGACTCCTGGTAGAGCGACTCAGCCTCGGCGTCACCGGCAAGCAGGGCACGCGAGCGGGCCAGGAACCCCAGGGCCAGCGGGGTACCGCTGCCCTTAGCGCGTTCGGTCAAGCGGTTCAGCGCACCGCGGGCAGCGCTTTCATGCCCACTACGTATGGCTGCCTCGACCAGGCTGGGCAGAACCCAGGAGCCTGCCACGGAAGGGTCATCCTCATAAAGGGGAAGCGCGTTTTCCAGGGCGGCCTGGTAGCGGCCGAGGCCGAGCTCGAGGACCACGAGAGCGTAGTGGGCGAGTATGACACTGCCAGTCTGCCCGCGCTCGAGGGCAT
>DASQAY010000398.1:0-2553 GCA_035635515.1 Candidatus Eiseniibacteriota bacterium
CGATCCCGGCTGGGGTGCGGGTGGCACGCCAGATCTCATCGCCGTCCATGCGCACGGATGGATCGCCAGGACCGCCGCGTGCCAGTGGGCCCAGGGTGAGCCACAGATCGAGGGGTCGTTGCGGGACGATCACGCGACTCAACCCGATCATGGCTCAGACAGGTACGGTCGCCAGTTCATTCCGGCAGGCGAAGGCGCGAACGAGGGCCTGGTCGGTCGAGGTGTTGAGAATCCCTTCGACCACCCCGATCGTGTCGTTGACCCAACCATACCGGGCGTCACCCGTGCGGAGCATGAGCGAGGTGGTGAAGACGCGGGCTTTGTCCTCCGGCCGCAGCAGGGCGATGCCATTGAACTCGACGTAGATCTTCGCCCCGTCGTCCGTGGAGATGACGCCCCGGAGGGCCGGGCAGTTCACATTGTCTGGACGCTTTGCCGGGACGTTGACCGACTTGAGGGTGCCTGCGAGCCGCTCGCCTTTCACGGTGCCCTCAAGGGTCCCGACGTACTGTCCCCCGACACCAAAGTCGACGTACTCCAACCAGGTGTAGTGCATCTCAATCTCGCACAGCGGATCTAGTTTCATTGAACCCCTCCTCGCAGCCGGCTGTTCTCGGCCGTCCTAGCCGTCAGTCTATAGCGGTCACTTGCCGATACCTGATGCGCGACACCCTCCCCTACCCCTCCCTGAAGGGAGGGGAAGAATAATGTGCCGGCCCTCCGCTGAGGGGGGAGGGAGAAACGGGAGCGAGGCTCCCGTAAGGGGGAGGAGAAAGAGGGGAGGGGGCCCCAGGACCCCCTCTCTCTCAACTTACTGGGTGTTCTGCGGTTGGTAAAACCCGATGAACACGTCGGAGTGACGCACCGCCGCGGTCCCATTCCGCGCGTCGGTGAAGAAGGGATAGGCGATCAGGTTGGTGGCGGCCAGGCCGCTGTAGTCGCCCAGGAAAATCCCGCCGCGGAACCCGAAGTCAAAGTTCGACGAGACGTCGCTCGCCCGCACGTTGGTCCAGGTCTGGCCGCGGTCGGTCGAGCGGGCCAGCCAGGTGTCGACCAAATAGTTGCCGGGCGGGTTGATAGCGACGCCATACGCGGTGGTACTCGAGGTGCTATCGAGCCGCCGGTCGTGGAAGACCACATAGACCGTCCCATCCGGGGCGACTACGGGCCATGGGAACCACTGATCCTTGTGGTTGCCGACGGGGTCGGTGTTGACGCGGATGGCCGAGCTCCAGGTGGCGCCGCCGTCCGACGAGCGCACCAGGAAGATGTCGGCGTCCGAGTTCACGCTATCGCCGTTGCGGTTGTCGGACCAGACGAGGTACAGCGTCCCATCCGGCCCCGCAGCCGGGCCGCCATACGAGTTGACCCGGAAGCAGCTATTGCTCAGCACCCGCCGGCCGCGCTGCTGGCCGCGCGCCGTGCAGTCCGGGCGGGTGGAGCCGGCCGTCGGGTAGTTGATGTCGAAGTCGTCCGCCACCTTGACCGGGGGACCGAATGTCATCCCGCCGTCGGTGGACTTGATCACCAGGAACTGGTTGGGGCTGGCCTGCGGGGTATCCAGGTTGCGGAAGAACACGAAGACGGTCCCATCCGGGGCGACCACGGGCCAGGACGGCTGGTTATCGCCGCAGCGGACGGCGCTGCCGGTGTGGAGGTAGTCGCAGAGGGCGGACGTGCCGCTGATCTCATGCGGCGTCGACCAGGTGCGGCCAGCATTGTCGGAATGGGCCTCGTAGATGGGCGAGGCGTTCGGGAGCGGCGTGCTCTCGAAGCGGGTCCAGGTGACGTACAGCCGGTTGCTGAAGGCCTTGCCGATGGTGGTGTCCACCGCGCCCCATTCCTTGTCGTGGAACACGGACAGGTCGGCGGCGTTCAGGTTGGCCACCACCACCCCGTCCCCGGTGGCGAAGCTGGGGCGGCTCCAGGTGTCGCCGCCGTTCGTCGAGCGATTCACGACCACCGCGCTCCGGCCGCCGGCCCGGTCGAACGCCAGGCCCACGTAGTAGGCGGTGCCGTTGGTGTCGAACAGGATCACCGGGTCGCCGCCGCCGGCCGGGACGTTGCCGTCCGGCCAGGTCGGGATGGGGGCGATCCCGTCGTACCAGGTGTGTCCGCCGTCTTGGGAAGCGTAGAAGCCGGAAGCGCCGTAGCCGAGCCGATAGTCATTGGCGCCGGCGACCAGGTTCCTCGGGTTGCGCGGGTTGACCGCGATGGACGTTTCGTCGTGGGGGAAGTTGCTCCGATCCTGGTTGACCCGGATGTTGGTGGTGTTGCCCGTCTGGCTGTCCTGGCCCGGGTTGTCGACATCGGGACCTTCGCGCGCGATCTGGACTTCGCCGGACACTTCGGCCGCGTGCATGTTGGGCGGCGAATCATCGGCCGAGGCCCGGCTGCGGCCGGCGTTGGCCGTGAGGCCTACCGCAATGACGGCCATGCCGATGGTGGAGACTGCCCGGGCGCGCCGAAACGAACTCAGTCGAAACATTGTTCCCTCCCTACCTACGGTTGCCGCCCATCATGGGGCGGACCGATCCCGCGTGTCAACCGCGC
>DASQAY010000399.1:0-5506 GCA_035635515.1 Candidatus Eiseniibacteriota bacterium
CGCTGTCGGTGTGCTGCACGGGCGGCGACTTCATGAAATAGGAGGACGGGCCTTCCAGGGCGCCGGCCAGCTTCCGGTCGAGGGCCAGCTTGCAGCAGCGGACCGCGTCGATCACCACGCCCGCCGAGTTGGGCGAGTCCCGGACTTCCAGCTTCAGCTCCATATTGAGGGGAACGTCGCCGAAGGAGCGGCCCTCCAGTCGGATGTACGCCCACTTGCGGTCGCCCAGCCAGGGCACGTAGTCAGACGGGCCGATGTGGATGTTGTCATCCGCCAGGGGCGTCGCCATCTGGGACTTGACGCTGTTGGTCTTGGAGATCTTCTTGGAGGTGAGCCGCTCCCGCTCCAGCATGTTCAGGAAATCGGTGTTGCCCCCGAAGTTGAGCTGGTAGGTGCGCTCCAGCTTCACGCCGCGGTCCTCGAACAGCCGGGTCAGGACGCGGTGCACGATGGTCGCCCCGACCTGGGACTTGATGTCGTCGCCGATGATGGGGATCCCGTGCTGCTCAAAGCGTCCCCGCCAGTACGGCTCGCGGGCCAGGAACACCGGCATGCAGTTCACGAAGGCGCAACCCGCATCGAGCACCTGCTCGGCGTACCACTTGACGGCCTCCTCGCTGCCGACCGGCAAGTAGTTCACGACGACATCGGTGCGAGTCGCCTTCAGGATGCCCACGATGTCCGCGGTCGGACCGGGGGCCTTGGTGATGATCTCAGAGAGGTACTTCCCCAGGCCGTCGTGGGTCATCCCCCGCTCGACCTTGACGCCCAGGTGGGGCACGTCGGCGAATTTCACGGTGTTGTTGTGGCCGCTGAAGATGGCGTCCGAGAGATCCTTGCCCACCTTCTCGCGGTCGATGTCGAAGGCGGCCGAGAATTCGATGTCGCGGATGTGGTAGCCGCCCAGGTCGACATGCATGAGGCCTGGGATGGGAGCGCCCGGCTTGGCGTCGCGGTAGTACTGCACGCCCTGGATCAATGACGAGGCGCAGTTGCCGACGCCCAGGATGGCAACCCGGACCTTGCGCCGGGAGCGCCCGTCCGGGCGCGGTGCCCGCGCCTTCCCGTTTTTTAATACCGTGCCGTTCTTTGTGCTCATCGGTTATCCCTCGCTCCTTTGGTACAGCGTCCGCGGCTTGGGCCGCGGCGCGATCAATCCAGACAGTTCACGTTGGAAGGCCAGGATCCCCTCCCGGTGCACCGAGCACAGGACCAGACGGCCCGCCCGCCGGGTCCGGACCAGGTGACCACGCCGCAGCATGCGCAGGTGCCAGCTCAGCCTCGGCTGGCTGACCCCCAGGCTGTCGGCCAGGTCCTGGACGGAGACCTCGCCCGCCCCCGCCAGGAATTCCAGGATGCGCAGCCGGGTAAGGCTGGCCAGGCCCTGAAAGTGGGCCCGAAACTCGCGCAGCGACGGTGGGGACGCCACGATCATGGTGGACATATAACGGATTCTTTATGAGATTCTAGCACGTCTGATTTCTCCCTCCCCCCATGCGGGGAGCCACTGTTGTCAGGGTCGCGGGATTTCCCGCGTGGGCAGGGTGGGGTGGGGGTCTCGGAGCGCCGACTTAGCGTACGCCCGGGCACTGCCGGGCGTACGGACACTCCTCTTTGAAGCGGCAGGTGTTAATGCCCTTGCAGTCACTTCTCCCTCCCCCTTGCGGGGAGGGTGGGGTGGGGGTCTCGCAGCGCCGGCTCAGCACACGCCCTGGCACTGCCGGGCGTACGGACACTCCTCTTTGAAGCGGCAGGTGTTGATGCCCTTGCAGTCACTTCTCCCTCCCCCTTGCGGGGAGGGTAGGGGTGGGGGTCTCGGAGCGCCGACTTAGCAGACGCCCGGGCACTGCCGGGCGTACGGACATTCCTCTTTGAAGCGGCAGGTGTTGATGCCCTTGCTGTCAATTCTCCCTCCCCCTTGCGGAGAGGGCGGGGAGGGGGTGTCGTACCGCCGGCTAGCAGACGCCCGGGCACTGCCGGGCGTACGGACACTCCTCTTTGAAGCGGCAGGTGTTGATGCCCTTGCGTCCGCGGGCAAGGATCTCTTGAAGCTCGCGAATCTTCTTCAGTTTCTCGGTATCTTCTTCCGCATCCATGAACGACCTTTGCTGGGACGACTGCTAGGGCGATGGACAGGATCGCGGAGCGGGCGGAACGCTGGCCACAGGATAGACCCGCATGGTCGGGGCGTCAAGCAGTGCCTAGACTGGACCTATGCCCCCGCGCAAGAGTCCGGGAACGGCGACCCCGCAGCGAACCCGGTCAACCGGCTTCGCCAGCCTCGTCGGGCATGCCCACACCATTGCCGCCCTCCAGGGTCAGCGGCGCCTAGGCCGTCTGGCCCACGCCTACTGCCTGATTGGCGAGGAGGGGGTGGGCAAGACGAGCGTGGCCCGCGCCTTGGCGGAAGAGCTCCTGTTGGGGCCCGGCCAGCCGCCCCGGCTCGACGTCCATCCCGATTTCTGGATCGACGATCGCGACGAAGCCATCAGCATCGATGAGATTCGGTTCAAACCGGAACGGGTCGCCGAGGTCCACGATCAATCACTGCAGCAATTCCTCAGTCTCAAGCCATTCGTCGCTTCGGCGCGGGTGGCCATCCTGGCCAACGCCGAGCGGATGACCGAGGCCGCCCAGAACTGTTTGCTCAAGACGTTGGAGGAGCCGCCGCCCAACACCGTGCTGGTCCTGACCACGGCCTACCCCGATCATCTGCTCCCGACCTGCCTGTCGCGCTGCCAGATACTTCAGCTGGCACCGGTGCCGGCGGCCATGTTGGAGAACTGGCTGCAAACCACCTGGCACGCCAAGGAACGGGCCCCCGACCTGGCGGCGCTGGCCCATGGACGGCCGGGCTGGGCAGTCCGCGCGCTCTCCGATCCCGCCCGGCTGGCGGCGGCCGAGCGTTGGGAGGCCGAGCTGCCGGCGCTGGCCTTTGCCGACGTCGACACCATCCTCGGTTATGCCGTGCGGTTCGGCCAGGGCCCGGCGGCCGACCAGCGCCTGGTCGCGGGCGAAGCCCTGCGGGCACTCACGGCCTGGCTGCGCGATGCAGTCCTGGTGCAGGCCGGCCTGGCCGAGGCTGCGCTGTCGCCCTCCCGCCGACGCGCGCTCGAGGAGTGGGTTTCCGGGGTTCCGGCGGCTCACTTGCGGGCGTCGCTCGCCGGTGCCCAGCGGACCCAGCTGCTGATCGATCAGAATGTAAATCCGCGGCTGGCCATGGAAGTGCTACTCCTCGATTCACGAGTGCCCGTGCCGGCATGAAACGAGTCTTCGTCACTCTGCCCTTGCCGGCCGCTGGGACCGATCTCCTCCGCCAGCGCTACCAGGTGGAAGTGGTCGAGGCCGAGGGCATGCCCGAGGCGGAGGTGATTGAGCGCATCAAGCGGCTGGATCCCGATGGGATTGTGGGCATGGTGAACGTGCCTATCACCGACGCCATCATGGCCGCCGCGCCCAGCCTGAAGGTGATTGCCAACTACGCGGTCGGCTACAACAATGTTGACCTCGAGGCGGCGACCCGCCGGGGCATCCTGGTCACCAATACCCCCGGCGTGCTCACCGAGGCCACGGCCGACCTGGCCTTCACTCTTCTGCTGGCGGTCGCGCGCCGGGTGGTGGAAGGCGACCGGATGGTGCGCGACGGGCGCTTCAAGGGTTGGAAGGCTGACCTGCTACTGGGCAGCGATGTCTACGGGCGGGTGCTGGGCGTGATCGGGTTCGGCCGGATCGGCCAGGCGGTGGCACGGCGCGGCTTGGGCTTCAGCATGTCTATCCTCTACTACGATGCGCAGCGGGCGCGGCCCGAAGTGGAAAGCGACTTGCGGGCCGTCTTTGTGCCCCTGGACGAGCTGCTGCGCAAAGCCGACTACGTCACCATCCACGCGGACTTGAACGCACAGACGCGCCATCTGATCAGCGAACGCGAGCTGCGCCTGATGGGTCCCGACCATTACCTGATCAACGCCGCCCGCGGCCCCATCGTCGATGAGAAGGCGCTGGTGCGGGCTCTGAAAGAGGGATGGATCAAGGGCGCGGCGCTGGACGTCTACGAGCGCGAGCCAATGCTGGAACCGGGGCTGACCGAGTGCCAGAACGCGGTCTTGCTGCCCCACCTCGGGAGCGCCACGGTGGCCACCCGGGCGGCGATGGCCGAAACCGCGGCCCGCAATCTGATCGCAGCCCTGGAAGGCGAGGTGCCTCCCAACCTGGTCAATACCGAGGTCCTGGCGGCCAAGAAGAGCTAGGTTGCCGATCCGGCTACTGGCGCTCGACCTCGACGGTACGCTGATCAACGACGCGCTCCAGATGGCGCCCCGAGATGAGGAGGCCGTCAAAGCCGCCGTGGCGGCCGGGGTCCACGTGGTGCTCGCCACTGGGCGGATGTTCCGGTCGGCTCTCCCGTATGCGGAGCGGCTCGGCCTGACCGGCCCGATGATCAATTACCAGGGGGCCGTCGTGCGCGACCTGGGGACAGGCGAAGTCTGGTATCGCTGTGAGCTGACGGTCGCCATGCAGCACCGGGTGCTGGCCTTCGCCGAGCCGCGCGACCTGCACGTGAATGTCTACGTGGACGAGGAGGTCTACACGGCGCGCGCCCGGCCCGAGGCGGACCTGTACGCGCGGATCGCCCTCGTCCCCTACCACGTGGTCGGGCCCCTCTCGCAGTGGATCCGGGGGCCCGGCACCAAGATGGTCATGGTGGAGCTCGACCCGGCGCGCATCCCCCAGCGGATTGCGGAACTCGAGGCCTGGATGGCCGGCGTGGCCACCGTGACCCGATCGCTGCAATGGTTCGTTGAGGTGGTGAATCCGCGGGCGTCCAAGTCGCGCGCCCTGGCCATGGTTGCCGAGCGGCTGCACATCCCACAGGCCGAGGTGTGCGCGATCGGCGACAACAGGAACGACCAGGACATGATCGCCTGGGCGGGCCTGGGGGTCGCCATGGGCACCTCCCCGCCGGAGGTTAAAGCCATAGCCGGATATGTGTCGACGACCCCTGAAGAAGGTGGGGTGGCCGACGTGATCGAGCGCTTCGTTTTGGGGAGCGAACACGTGCCGATCAAGGCGTAGCGGTAGCCAGCCGCGGGTATACTCTTCGAGTTCGCGGCCCCGTGGTGTAGCTGGTCTAACACGCAGCCCTGTCAAGGCTGAGATCGGCGGTTCGAATCCGCTCGGGGTCGCCATCCAGAACAATTTTCGAGCTGAGTGTTCCCGTGGAAACGACAGTCACCCTCCTGACTCCAGAGTGGTGATGCGGCGCACGGCCTGCGCGCGGGGGTCGTCGATGTCGGGTAGCTGGGCGCCGTAGACTCCGCCGACGACGGAGGCCTCCCGCATGACATCCGCGGGGAACCCGAGCGTGGGACGGCTGAGCGCGTCGAGGCGGTCCAGGTGCTGCTGGCTGAGGTGCACGCCGGTGGCGGCGAGGTTGTCGCGGAATTGTTCTTCGGTGCGGGCCGCGATGAGTGGGATGACCGGGCCGGGCTGCTGCCGCAGCCAGGAA
>DASQAY010000400.1:0-9694 GCA_035635515.1 Candidatus Eiseniibacteriota bacterium
TGTACGTGTAGATCACGTCCCAGCGGACCTGGGACGTGCTCATATGCACTTCCAGTTGGTACACGTAGTGGTCGCTTACCCCAATCCACACGTTGCACGTGATACCGGCCGTGTGCAGCATGGCCTCATCCGACGGGCTCAGCGGGTTGGACTTGTCGGCCTTCATCAGCTCGAGGTACTTGCCGTCGTCGACGCTCAGGGTGAAATGGTGGACGGCCGTCCCGGCAAACGCCATGTCGCCCAGGTCGTCCGAGCTCCGGAAGGCGCTGGCGAATCCCAGGTTGCTGATGGGGTCCATGGCGGCGGGGATATCGCCGCGACTGGTGGAGGTCACGTCCTGCCATTTGCCGCCGTTCACCTGGATGTAGACGTGTCCGGCTTTGATGCGCTCGTTGATCGGGATGATGATGGGGCCATCGCTGGTGGCGGCCGGGGGAGGAAAGCTGAACTGCATTTGCAGGTCTTCGTCGTGGGGGTAGGTCAGGGTCCCCGTGCCGGTAATGGTGTAGCTGGCGCCCGACTGCCCGACCGCGGTGCCCTCGAACTTGAGGCTGACGGTCTTGAGCTGGCTCATGGCCGTCGCGGCGTCGCTGAGCACGGGGCCGGCGTTGATGGGCACGTAGGTCTGGTTCCCGGTGGTGAAGGTGTGGAGGAAGTCCGACTTCCAGATGAGCAAGGTAGAGGCGGCCACGATGCCGATCACGACCCGGCGGACCATCCCAATCGGTAACGTCTCGTCCGGGGTTGAACTTGCGACGCCCGAATCGGGCTGAACGCGCGGCCTGGGCCCGCCGAAAGGAGGGGATGGGGCTGTCTGCGAGGACGCGACGGAGGCGAGGGATACGGCGGGCCCCTGCCAGCGGCGGCATCATAACAGCGCGACGGCGCCGCGACACGCCGTTGACGGGATCGTTACCCGGTCGTCACAGGCCGTGGGACCCGTACACTTCCCCCATGGCGCGGGTCGTCATGCACGTCGACCTGGATGCCTTCTACGCGTCGGTCGAGCAGCTCAAGCATCCGGAGCTGCGGGGCCAGCCCGTCATCGTCGGAGGGCTGGGACTGGCCGGTGAGCGGGGCGTGGTCTCGGCCGCCTCCTACGAGGCCCGCGCCTTCGGGGTCCGCTCCGCCATGCCGCTGACGCGGGCCCGGCGGCTCTGCCCGAAGGGGAACTTCGTGCCCGCCGATTTCGCTGCCTATCGCCAGGCATCCCGGCAGGTCTTTCGCATCCTCACCGACTACTCACCCACGATCGAGCCGTTGTCCCTGGACGAGGCCTACCTCGATCTCACCGGCAGCGAGGCGCTCCTCGGCCCGGTCGCTGAGGTGGCGGCTGGGTTGCAGGCGCGGGTGCGGCGCGAGTGCGGGCTGGACATCAGCGTCGGGGTCGCCACCGGCAAGGTGGTGGCCAAGGTGGCGTCGGACCTGCGCAAACCTCGCGGCCTGGTGATCGTGCCGGCCGGCCAGGAGGCCGCCTTCCTGGGTCCGCTCCCGCTCAGCAGACTGCCGGGCTGCGGGCCGGCGACCATCGTTCGGCTCGAGTCGTTTGGGATCCGAACCGTCGGCCAGGTGGCGGCCACGTCCGAGGCACTGCTGGGCGAGCTGTTCGGGAAGTACGGCCGGGTGCTACACGCCCACGCCCGGGGGATCGACCCCACGCCGGTGGAACCCCCCGGGGAGCCCAAGAGCATCTCGCGCGAGGTCACCTTCGAGCGCGACCTCCTGGAGCAGGGCGAGATCCTGAGCACCGGACGATCGCTGCTGCTGGACGTGGCCGAGAGCCTGCGCGGACAGGGACTGGCGGCTCGGACCGTGACCCTCAAACTGCGCTATCAGCCCTTCGAGACCCATTCGCGCCAGGCGACGCTGCCGGTCGCCAGTGACCGCGACGATGCCTTGCTGGAGGCCTTCGTCAAGCTGGTGCGCGAGCACCTCGAGGCCGGGCGGCCGGTGCGCCTGATTGGCGCCGGGGTGGCCAACCTGGAAGTCCCCGCCATCCAGCTCGACCTGCTCGAGTCCCGCTCCGGCCCGCGGTCGGGGTTGGACGCGCAGCTGGACCGGCTTCGACAGCGGTTCGGTCCCACCGCGATTAGCCGGGGCGCCGCCGTCCAGCACCAGCAGAAGGATTTTCGACGGGACGACATCGATGCCATCTCATCGGGTGATGGCTGAGATGGCGCGACTGTCCCACCTCGACCGGCACGGCGCGGCCCAGATGGTCGACGTTTCAGCCAAGCCGGAGACCGCGCGAGAGGCGACCGCCAGCGGCGCGGTCCGGATGCAGGCGGCCACGCTGCGGGCCATCAGCGAGGGGACCCTGCCCAAGGGCGATGTCCTGATCGTGGCGCGCATCGCCGGCATCCAGGCCGCCAAGCGAACCAGCGAGCTGATCCCCCTGTGCCACCCGCTGCCGTTGTCGCTGGTGGAGGTCGACTGCACGCCCGATGCCGCCCTGCCCGGCATCCGGATCGAGAGCCGGGTGCGCTGCACGGCCAGGACCGGGGCCGAGATGGAGGCGTTGACCGCCGTAACCGTGACGGCGCTCACCATCTACGACATGGCCAAGAGCGCCGACCGCTGGATGACCATCGAGAGCATCCAGTTGGAGGGCAAGCGGGGCGGGAAGAGCGGGACTGTGGCCCGGCCGCCGGCTACGACTTCAGCGCGCGGATCCCGGCGTGGTACGCATCGAGCAACGGCTGGAACAGCTTGAGATTCCAGGCCAACGCTCCATTGATGTCATACCCCTGAGCTCGGACCGCCGCCTGCATGGCGGCGTTGGCCTTCGCCGCTCCGGCGTTGTCTTTGGCCTGAGTCGCCTCCGCCAGCTTCTGGGCGTTATCGAGCACCAGTTGAAAGTTCTTGGTGTAGGCGACCGACGCCGGTGGGATGTCGCTGCCGGTGCTCGATGCCACGGCAACCTGCAGCTTCTGCTGCGCGTCGGGATAAACGGAAAGGGCGGTGGCCGGGTCATGCTTGGCGAGATCGTCCATCATGGCCTTCCAGACGGCGATGCTGGCGAAGACCTGCGCGAGCTGCCGGTCCTGGTCGGCGAAACCGGTGAGAACCTGATCGATTTTCTGGAGAGCCACGGCGGCCGCATGCAGGTGCTGGCGGGCGGCTGCAATCGACGTCGACCGGGACCCGGACACCGGGCTCAGGAGGGCCAGATGTTGGTCCACGCTGTTGACCGCGCCTTCGTCCGCCTTGACTTGCGCCAGGGCCGTCTCGACGCTGGACAGCCGCCCGTCCATCGTCGTCTGGGCTACCGCCAGGTTCGTCATCGGATCCTTTGTGGTGGCAGCGAACGCCTGCGAGACGACTGTGTCGATACCGGCCTGGTGGGCGATCGCGGAGCTGACCGCCTGATCGGCGGCCTTCAGGTTGCCGGTGGCGAGCACCGGGACGACTGCGTTGAGGAACACCCAGACGACCGCGATGGCGGCCAGGATGAAGATCAGCGGCTTGAGCGGCGCCAGGCTCAACTTGAGATGCACCTTGGGCAGGCTCAAACCGGCCGCCGGGAGGGCCGGCAGGGCAAAGGGCAGCTCAAACGGCAGGGTGAACGTCTGTCCGAGGATGGTGATGGTCTGGCCCTGGGCGGGCGCTGGTGCCGGGGCACCGTAGGCGGGTGGCTGGTATGTCTGGTACGCCCCCGGCTGCGCCGGGTAACCCGGATACCCCGGCGGGGGACCGCCTGGCTGGCCGGGGGCCGGGTAGCCATACCCCGGTTGAGGCGCGCCATAACCGGGTTGCGGCTGCTGCCCGTAATCTGGCGGCTGCTGCCCGTAATTCGGCTGCTGGCCATAATCCGGCGGCGGCTGCTGCTGGCCCCAGTCCGGCTGCGGCTGGCTGTAGTCCGGCTGCCCCGGCTGGCCATAGCCGGGTGGCGGAGCCTGGCTGTAATCGGGCTGGGCCGGCTGCGGATACCCGGGGGGAGGGGCGTAGCCCTGGTTCGGGTCGGAATACTGGGGCTGATCGGGTGCCTGGGGCTGCCCGGGAGCCTGGGCCGGCGGGTAGCCCGGGGGGGTGTAGGCGGCCCCTGGCGGCGGGAGTTGATTGCGGCAGTTGGCGCAGGTCTGGGCCCCGGGCGGGTTCCAGGTCGCGCCGCAATAGGGACAAGGAGAACTCTGGTACGCCTGCATCGGGCTACCAGTTCAACTCCCCCCAGGGGCAAATTCCTTCGGCGCGGGGGCTTAGCCTTCCAGCAGCTCGGAGAGCTCCCGGGCATTGCGGACGGCGTAGTCCCCGTAGCAGTTGTTCATGACCACGTGCACGTCCTGCGCCTGTTGGGCCAGCTCCCGAATTCGCGCCACCCAGGGAGTCAGCTCCGAGCGGTCGTAGAGGTACCGGAACTTCTCGGCGGTGGTAATCCCCTTTTTCTCCCAGGTCTCCTGGTTGCGGCCGTGAAACCGAACCATCGCCAGCGGGGCGGTGGCCGCGGTCACCGGGGGCACGCTGGACACGAACCCCTGCGGTTCATCCACCCCCACGTAGGTCAGGCGATGGTCTTTGAGGAACTGGAGCACCCGGTCGCGGCGGACCTCGTTCATCCAGGACTGCTGCCGAAACTCAACGGCCACCGCCACATCGGGAACCCACTCGCGAAGGTCCTCCATGAACCGGTACGCCGGCGGATTCGGCAGGAACCACTTCGGAAACTGAAACACGATGGCCCCCAGCTTTTTGGCGTCGACCAGGGGCTGCAGCCCGGCACGAAAACGGTCCCAGATCTCTTCTTTATCTTTCGGCTTCAGGTCCTTGAAGTAGACGTTGCCGGTGGTCACCCCCAGCCGCTCGCGGAGATCCTTGGGGAGTCGCTCCGGCGGCGCCGGGTGCTGGGTGAGGAGGGCGAAGGCCTTGACATCGAAGATGAAGTCGGGCGGCGTTCGGTCCACCCACAGGGCCGCGGTCGTCTCATTGGGCAACGCATAAAACGTGCTGTCCACCTCGACGATGGGAAACTGCTGGGCGTAGAAGCGGAGCCGGTCCTCGGCCGTAGTCGCGTCAGGGGGATAGAACGCTCCGCTCTTGATGAGCGTAGGCTCCGTCCACGATGAGATCCCGACCCGCACCCGGCCCGCCATGGGCGAATTATCCTTGCTGGAAATCCCGCCCTGTTGGGACGGGAATCTCCCTCCCCCTGCGGGGAACCACTGTTGTCAGGGTCGCGGGATTTCCCGCGTGGGCGGGGTCGGGGTGGGGGTATTCCGAGAAGGTCGAGCCGCGAGCCACGGAGCGCGGAGGTTCGGGCTAAAGCGCAGATGTCTCGACCAGGTACCGGGACGGATCGCGGACCACGGCCTTTCCCTCCATCGTGCGCATCAGCGCATAGGTGAGAAAGGTGCATAGGCGAGCGTGACCCTTGAGGGCCTCGAAATGGGACCGCTCGGCCTCGAGCGCGCTCACATCGGCGAAGGCCGAATCCGGGAGGACCGCCTCGTCTTCCAGCCCGGTCAGGAACACCACGGCGTAGTCTCGACTGGCAAGCTGCGACCACGACACCAGCCGCACGGTGTCGTCCGCCTCAGCCGTGGTCATCGCGTCCACAAAGCGAGTCCAGTTGCGCCCCTCCATGCGTTCGAACTCCGCAGCGGCCAGGCGAAGGCGGTCGATCTGGCCGAGGGGGAAACGTCCGGCCAGCCGGTGCTGAGCCCAGGCGAGGTAGCCGCTCTCATCCAGGAGCCGGTCTACCAGCTCGGCCAGCGGCACGGTGTCTCTGAGCGCATGCCATCCCGCCAGCTGGGCGCGAAACTGGCGCAAGGCCAGGCGCGTTCGTGCCGGGAGACTGGAGAGCATGGCCGCATGCGGGATAGTGGCCGACAGGGGCAGCTTGAGACTGCCCGCCAGCTGGGACAGGCTGGCCACGGCTGCGGCGGGAACGCCGCGTGAGGGACGCCCGAGTGCCCGGGCAAAGGCAGCGTCGTCATCGGAGTCCGCCACCAGGCGCAGGTAGGCCAGCACGTCCAGCCGGGTGTCATGATCGTCGGCGCACCAGCCGACGCGGCTCACCGGAATGGAGGCCCGCCGAAACGCTTCTTGCAGGGTGTCCGCCGTGGCCCCCAGGCGGTAGGTCACGGCCATCTCGGCGGGTGAGAGACCGCCCCGCCGCAGGCGGGCAATCTCCGCCGCGATGAAGCCGGCCTCATCGACCTCGTCGGTGGCCTGGTAAGAGACCAGGCGTTCCTCACCCGAAGGCCCCGCCGCCAGGACGCGGCGTCGGGCGATGGCCGCCGCCAGGGCGGGCGTGGTGCCCGGCGGCGACGCCCCGAGCGGGAGCTCGGTTTCGATGGCGTTCGGGAAATCGAGCTGGAAGCGAGCGCGACGAGCCTCATCTGGCGCCGTGAACATTGCCACCGGTCCGCCGGCCTGGCGGGCAACGGCGGTGACCAGCTCGAGCTCGGGCGGGCTGAGCTGGTTGTACTGGTCGATCACCACGACGCGCGACCCGGCTGGGAGCCGCGCCGGATCATGGCGGAGCATCCGCACCGGTCGGGCCAGCAGATCGTCCGCGTCGACGGCGCGCCGGGCGTGGAGCACCCGATCGTAGTGACCGAGCAGCTCCAGCTGCTGCGACGCCGACCAGGCGCTGACCACGGCGTCGCCGCCCAGCTGGGTCTTCATCCGGCTGAGCGCCAGCAGCGAGTGCTCGACGGCGGCCGACGTCGCCGGGAATCCGAGCCGGCGGAGAAGGTCACGCATGACCGCCCGCCGTTGACTGGCGTCGAGCACCCGCACTCCCCGCCGATAGTGGGGATCGAGCTGCCGCAAGAGGCCCTTCGCGTAGTTTCGGCAGGTTTCGATGGTCAGCGTCCGGCGCGCGGCGGGTGGACCTCGAAAGGCAGACTGCAGCGCGGCTGCCCGCTGGTCCGTCGCGGTGAGCACGATCAGGGTGGCGTCCCCGGCGGTAGCCTGCACCTGCCGGATGAGCTCCACGGCCGTGTCGATGCCGCTCGCCGCGCGCACCAGCATCGGCGGGACGGCGGCAGGGGTTGGCGTCGACCCCGCCTCTCTGGGTTTGGACTGCGTTGGCCCAGGCGTGGCCCGCAGTGACCGGCCGCTCACCGGCCTGACGGTCCGCGGGGCCGTCGAGACCCGACGCAAGCTCACCCGGCGACGCCGGTCAAACTAGATGACGCAAGGAGTAAATCAGGCCGCCATCGCCGGTGGCAATCGTACTATGCGTACTGCGACCGAAACAACTTGTGGTCGCTTAGTAGGCAGGGTGTGCCGATTAGGAGGGTCGGTGGGCCGCCGGCGCGTCGCTCACATCGTCGCGCAGCATGCGAAGGGCGTGGGGCAGGGCTTCCATCACCGCTTCAACACTGTCCGTCGCCCCGCGTGGACTCCCAGGGACAGCCAGGATCAGGGTTTGTCCCTTGACGCCGGCGACCGAACGGGAGAGCATGGCGTGCGGCGTCTTCTTGAGCCCCGCGGCGCGCATCGCCTCGGCCAGGCCAGCCACCTCATAGTCGAAGAGTGGCGCCAGCGCCTGCGGCGTCACGTCACGAGGACTCAGCCCGGTCCCGCCGGTAAGCAGGATGAGGTGGGGATCGACAGCCTTGAGCCATTCATGGACCTGCTTGCGGATCTCCGGGACCTCGTCGCTGACCACCGCGCGACCTATGACTTCGGCAGGAAGCCGCGTCACCATCTCAGCCAGCCGCTCGCCGCTCTCGTCGGTGCGTTCCGCTCGTGAGCCCTTGGTGCTGACGGTCAGGATGCAGACCCGGTACACCATGGCTGATCCGGTAGGGCAGTCTCGGCAGGATCAGGCTTCGGCCTGGACCGAGAGATAGGGAGCGATGGTGGCGCAGAAGGTGCGGACCGCCGGGTCGATCTCCATCAGGTCCCGATAGGGCACGGCGAGACAGTTGTCGAAGACGGGATAGAGGACCACCGCCGACGCCGGCGGTGCGTCCGCATCGTAGAGGAAGAGGACCGGACGCTTTCGGGCAACCAGCCAGCCGGCCTCAAACCCCACCCCGGTGCTGCGCCCGGTGGCTTCAAAACATCCGGCATCGGCCTCGCCCAACTCGCGCCGCATCATTTCTCCGATCAGCTGCGGCCGGTCGATTCCCGGTCGGTAATCGGGGTCCGCCACCCGCTCGCAGAGGATCTGGGCGCCCAGCTCGCGTAGCGCTCGATGGGCCAGCTGGATCGCCTCCAGAGACCGCGGGCCCAGCTCGCCCGTGACCGCCCGCCCCAGGTAGACCTTCATTTGCGGGTCGGCCGCTGACGCCGAGCCAGGGCGGTGCTCAGCAGGACCAGACCCAGCAGCGGGTCCAGGATCAGCCCAAGCCCGGCCAGCGCCGCCCGCACGACACCCGGGACTCGACTCCGTCCCATGGGCCGATTATCCGGCATCGACGGCGGGTGGAACCGTCGGTTCCGCTGAACGCGCCGGCTCTCCCTCCTCCGCAGCGGTCGGCTCTGCCGGATGGTCAGGTTCTGGCCCGTCCGCATCCGTGTCCACGGTCGCCACCTGGCCATCCTTGCCTTTCTGGCGGGGCGGGCGCTCCGCCGCCAGCGGCCTGACGTCGAGTCCCTGGCGCAACAGGTAGACGCTCTCCAGCGTGGTCAGCTTCTCCACCAGCCAACCGGCCCGGTAATGCACGGCAAACCACTGCTCGTTGGCGGGTGGGTGCCGGTGGCGGCGGCGCCAGCGACCAACCGCTTCCTTGAACGTGCCGGCGAAGCCGTCCACGATCAGCGACCCCGGTGGGAGCGAAGCATGACGACGATAGCGTAGTGGAGTCGGGCTAGCAGCTAACATAGCTCAAGGCGCCCCGGTGTGGAAGTGATCGCCAGCTCCGGCGTTATACCGATCTACCACCCCAAAGGAGGAGCTGTTTGGACCCGACCCCCCGAGCCTACGCCACTGAGGCCGAGCGCCGATACCGCTTGCGGAGGCTCGACGATTTGCTCGAAGCCCTCGAGCGGTTGAACCTGGCCGACGCCCGAGCGCTCCCGGCTGCCGTGCGGGAGCGGCTGGAGAAGGAAGGGATCGCCATCGAGCCGGCGGTCACGTTCAGCCGGCTGATCGAGCTGGTGTGGACCCAGCAGGAACGCTACTTGATTGACCTCAAGGCCGACCGCCGCAAAGGCCCCCGCCGCGCCGGCGAAGGGCTCGCCTCACGGCGGATCCTGGACACCTTCCTGGGGCGACTCACGGCCGCGCAACGCCGCCGCCGCGGCGCCGCGGACTAAGCTAAGCTCGAATCCAGGCCTAAGCCAAGGCATTAGTGTCCCCTCCTTTGAGTTGAGGGGCGTAGGGGACGTACTCGTCTTCCGATTCTCCTCCCCCCGGGCGGTAGCAAACACCTGGCCGGGGAGATAGGGTGGGGGGTCTCGGTGCGCGCCCAGGGTGTGTCTTACCCCGGATTCAGGCTGGGGAGGATTTCTCTAAGGACCGATCGGCCGTGGTGTCGCACTCGCCGTGGGACTGAGAGCGGGCGTCGCCGCCGGCGGTGGCGGCGGCGGCAGATAGGGGATGAAGCTCCGGGCGAAGGTGCTGCCCACGATGACGACCACGCCCGCCCCTGACGGAGAAGGCCCGGCCTCGCTGACGACGCGGGCGTTGAAGAAGGCTGCCAGGAAGGCGACGGTGTCGGGGGCAGTTCCATTCGAGTAGTCGTGCACTTCGGACTGGACGTAAGCGCGCCGGGCGGCGTCGGCCGGAGCGATCGTCTTG
>DASQAY010000401.1:0-3228 GCA_035635515.1 Candidatus Eiseniibacteriota bacterium
GGCGTTTGCGGGGACGGCCGTCCACCATTTCACCCTGAGCGTCGACGACGGCAAGTTCCTCGAGCTGTTGAAGGCGGACAAGTCCAACCCGCTCAGCCCGGCGGATGAGGCCATGCTGCACACGGCCGGTATCACGTGCAACGTATGGATCGGCGTGAGCGACCACTATGTGTACCAGCTGGAAGTGCATCTGAGCACCTCGCAGCTCCGCTGGGACGTGACCTACACGTACAGCAACTTCGTCAAGGGCGGAGCGACGCCGGCCTAGGTTGGGGAAGCACCCCCACCCCGCCCTGCCCACGCGGGAAATCCCGCGACCCTGACTACAGTGGCTCCCCGCAAGGGGGGAGGGAGAGCTGAAGGACTCAGACTGTGACCTTCTCCCGTTCTCGCTCGCGGGCGCCGGACCGCTCCGCGTAGTCTTTCAAGTCACGCTCAGTGAGGTGGCCGGCCGCGATCATGATCTCGACATAGGACACACCCAGGTGGGGGGCCGCCCGCCGCAGCACCCAGGGGGGCGGGTTTTCCTTGTTTTTGTTCACCGCCTGGTAGAAGTAGATCTGGTTGAGGTCGCATCGGACCGCCAACCGATGCAGCGAGATACCCTGCTCACGACACTTGCGCTTGAGGTACTCGCGGAAGTCAACCGGCGTGTCTTCCTGCCGTGCCCGACCCACCGCGGATTAATTATAGGAAGGGCAGCGTCATCCTGACGCCAGCGTGTCCAGCAACGGACCGAGCTGACCCAGCCGGTCCAGCGTGTAGTCGGCCATTCCCTCGGGATCCTCCTCCCGCCGCCACTCGCGCAGGAGGATGGCCCGCATGCCCAGCGCCTTGGGCCCGCGCACGTCTTCGCGGACTCGGTCGCCCACGAAGATGGCTCGCTCGGGAGACACCTGGAGGGCTTCCAGCGCCTGCTGGTAGATGCGGCGCTCGGGTTTGCGCCATCCCACCGCCGAGGACCAGGTCAGGCTGTCGAAATATTCCGCCAGGCGCAAGTGGTCGAGCTGCGCCCGCATCAGCCGGGGCAGGTAGGCGGCATTGGAGACGAGCCCGAGCTTGAGGCCGGCGGCCCGAAGGCCCTCCAGGGTACTGACCACGTCCGGTCCGACGTGGACCCCGGCCAGCCAGGCGTCCTGCTCCATTTCCATCACCTGCTCGACCAGCTCCGGGTCGACCTCCAGCCCTAGCCGCCGCAGGGCGGCGTCATAGATGCTGGCGATCTCCACTTCCTCCAGCCGCTCCGCCTCATAGTCGCGAGTGATCTCGGCATCGACCTGGGCCGAGACACCTTCCAGCAGCTCTTGCGCCGAGGGGACCTGCTTGGCCAGCCGGCTGGTGAGCAGGTGATTGATCTGCTGGTAGGTCTCCACCAGGGCCGAGCGCAGCGAGGGCATCTGACGGTCGTCGAAGTAGATGAGGGTGTGCCCGTAGTCGAACAGCACCGCATCGAGGCCGCGCATCAGAGCAACGAGCGCAGGGTAGTGAGGTTGGTCAGCCCCTCCAGCATCTCCTCGCCCGGCGTCTCCAGGATGAAGGCGCAGTGGGCCAGCGCGGGGTAGGTCAGCAGGGTGCGAAAGCCGTCCGGGCCGATCAGCCCCTGGCCGATGCCGGTGTGCTTGTCGTTCTTGCCCCCCAGCGGCACGTCGGTGTCGTTACAGTGGCAGGCGCGGATCCTGGCCGCCGGAACCACCCGGGTGAGCTCGTCCAGCGTTGCCCGCATCCCTTCGGCGCCGCTGTCGTCGTAGCCGGAGGCAAAGGCATGGGCGGTGTCAAACGTGACGCCAAGGCGGGTAGCGTGCTGTGGTAGGCGTCGCAGGATCTCGGCCAGGTCGTCGAATCGGGCCCCGACGTAGGCGCCGCCGCCGGCGGAGGTCTCCAAAAGGCAGCTCACCGAGTTGGGGACCGCACTCAAGACTTCATCCAACGCGGCCACCACCCGCCCGATCCCGGCGTCGTGACCCTCACCCATGTGGCTGCCCACATGGGTCACCACATACTGGCAGCCGTAGGCTTCGGCCCGCTCCAGCTCTCCCTTCAGCGCTGCCTTCGATTTGGCGTAAAAGGATGGATTTGGGCCGGCCAGGTTGATCAGGTACATGGCGTGGGCCAGCGCCGGCCGCACGTCGAGGTCCTCCAGGGCCTGTTTGAAGCGGGCGGTGGCGTTGGGGTCGACCGGCGCCGACCGCCAGGCGCTCGGGTTGCCCGTGAAGATCTGGATGGTGTTGAGGCCCAGCGCCTTGATGGTCTCGGCCACCTTGTCCAGACCGCGCCCGGTGTGCATGTGCATGCCGATCCGGCGGGTGGCGCTCACCTTCCGATTGTAAGAACGACGCGCCAGTAGACTGGACCGATGTACCGGGTGGCCAGCTTCTCGGTGGGACCGTACGACAACAATGTCTACATTCTCAGCGACCCGAGTTCGAAAGAGGCGCTGCTGATCGACGCCGCCAATGAGGCGCCCCGGATCCTCAAAGAGCTCGAAGGCCTACGGGTAAGCCACATCCTGACCACCCACGGACACGGCGACCACGTGCAGGCCGCCCGCCGGGTGCGGGAGCAGACGCAGGCCCGCTTTGCCTGCCATGGGGAGGACGCGGGCATGATGCCGCTGCCTCCCGACCAGCGGATCGCGGACGGGGATGTTTTCAAGTTCGGGGAGCATGAGCTGCACGCCATCCACACGCCGGGACACACACCCGGCAGTGTCTGCTTCCTGATCGGCGAGCACCTCTTCTCCGGTGACACGCTGTTCCCCGGCGGGCCTGGCAACACCGCCAATCCCTACGCCAGCTTCCCGACCATTATCGAGAGCATTCGGACGAAGCTCTTCGCCCTTCCCGATGAGATGCAGGTCCTGCCCGGCCACGGCAAGCCTACGACGATTGGCACCGAGCGGCCCCACCTGGACGAATGGATCGCTCGTGGCTGGTAGGCACGCGCCCCGTCAGGGGTTTGCGAAATCCAGGAAGTCCCAGGCCCGGATTCGCTCGGGTCGAAGATGCACCAGGCGTACGGGGATGTCTGTGGTCTTGGCCAGGTAACTCCGGGCGGCTTCCGGGGTGAGGTACCGGTGCGCCATTTGGGTGGTCGCCTCCAACGCGCCGTCGTCACTGAGCTCGGCGTTGCCGGCGGCTTCGACCCCGCGGTAAGGGAAGGCCTGCTCGGCGATGACCAGCGTCAGCCAGGGCCGCCGCCGCAAGTGCCGGTCCTTGGCATCCCCCTGGT
>DASQAY010000402.1:0-11058 GCA_035635515.1 Candidatus Eiseniibacteriota bacterium
CCTGCTGGGCGCCGACGAGTACAGCTTCGGCACTGCCGCCCTGTTGGCGGAAGGCTGCCTGATGGTGCGCACCTGCCATCTCGACACGTGCCCGGCGGGCATCGCCACCCAGCGGCCGGAGCTGCGGGCCAAGTTTGCCGGCACACCCGAGATGGTGGCCGCCTACCTGACCTACGTGGCCGAAGAGGTTCGCCGGATCCTGGCGGGCCTCGGCCTGGGCAGCCTGGAGGAGGCGGTCGGCCGCGTCGATCTGCTGCGGCAGCAGCCGGGCCAGGGCCGCCGGGCGGATCGGCTGGATCTGTCCCCGTTGCTGGCGGCTGTGGGGTCGGGTCCCCGTCGCTATGTCCGCTCCCTTCCGATCCAGCGGCCCACCTCGGGGCTGGGCGACCGGCTCTGCGCCGATGCCTTCGTGGCGATCCGAAACGGTGAGCGCCTTGAGCTCCGCTACGACATCGGGAACGGCGACCGCACGGTGGGCGCCAAGCTGGGTGGGATGCTGGCCATGGAGTTCGGCACGTCGATCCCCACCGGGTCCGTCACCGTTCGGTTCAGCGGCGCCGCCGGCCAGAGCTTCGGCGCGTTCCTCACCGACGGCGTGGAGTTTGACCTCACGGGCGAAGCCAACGATTACGCGGGCAAGGGCATGGGTGGTGGGCGCATCGTCATCCGGCCACCCGCCGACGATGCCGGGGATCCACACCTGCTGGGCAACACGATTCTCTACGGCGCGACCGGCGGGGAGCTCTTCTGCGCCGGGCGGGCCGGCGAGCGTTTCGCCGTCCGCAACAGCGGGGCGGTCGCCGTGGTGGAAGGCGTGGGCGAGCACGCTTGCGAGTACATGACCGGGGGGACGGTCGTGGTGCTGGGCTCGGTCGGTCACAACCTGGGCGCCGGGATGACCGGCGGCGAAGTCTTCGTCTACGATCCCGGGATAGCGTTGCGGGCCATGATCAACCCCGAGCTGGTCGACGTCCACCGCCTGGTCGGCGACCACCAGGTGCTGGCCGAGCACACGTTGCGCCTACGCGAACTGTTGGAGCGGCACGCCACCTACACCGGCTCAGGACTGGCTCGATCCATTCTCGATGGCTGGCACGAAGCGCTGCATCATTTCTGGCGGGTCGCCCCACGGGCCGACGTCGCGCGCATCGAAAACCAGCACGAGGGGACGCTGGCCGCCCGCGGCTAATCCGGGCTAAGCTAAGCGCGGAACTCTTCGCTCAGGACGGGAACCCCAGCGGTGTCCGCCTGGACTGCGTGCGGGCGGGAGGCCGCCATCGCCCGGCGCCAGTGTTCGATGGCCAGATCCTTCTCGCCCCGAGCGCCCAGGATCTCCGCGTACTCAGCCTCGCATTCCACCAGCCGTTCCGTAACCCCCATGGCACTCAACAGCGTAATCGCTTGCAGGAAGACCTGATCGGTCCTGGCGTGATCGCCTGCCCGCGCTGCCAGCCGGCCCAGGAACTGGAGCGCCAGCCCCGCGGTCATGGACTCACCCAGACGCTCAGCAAGTTCCAGCGCCTGGGTGATGTAGTCCTCGGCCTGGGCGAACGCCTGGCGATGCAGGTACAGCTCACCCATGCTCAGCAGTACATGACTCTTGCCCCGCTCCACCTGCAACTGGTCAAAGATGGCGAGGGAGCCGCTGATGTGGCGCTCCGCCGCCTCCAGGTCCCCCTGCTTCATGAGCACCAGCCCCAGGTTGTTCTCGGTGAGCGCCATCGACTTTTGGTCCTGCTGCATGCCGTACAGGGCCAGGGCCTTGTGTGAATAGGAGGCGGCCCGCGTCAGGTTTCCCATCTCCTGGTAGGCCACGCTCAGATCGTTGTACATGCGAGCCAGGCGACTGAGGTCGCGCAGCGCCCCGGCCGCGCGCACCGCTTCTTCGTAGAAGGTCACCGCCTTGGCCCACTGGTGGTGGGTGAGCTGGATGGCGCCGATATGCCCAAGGATCCGGACCTCGGTGGACAGGGGGACCGGGCTCAGCTTCCGGCACTCGCGCAGCGCGGCCTCGGCGAGTTCCAGGGCGTCCCGTCTCTCCAGCATGTATAGACCCCCCGCTTCACCATCCATGCACTCCACGACCATCCATCCGTCGCCGGTCTCCTGGAAGAGCGTCCGCGCCCGGCGGAAGTTGTCCAGGGCGTCGTCCGGATCCTTGAGCTCCAGCTGGGCCCGCCCCAGGTAGTAGCGCACGAGCGCTTCTTCACCGGCCCCCCGCGCAGGAGGAAGCATCCCGTAGGCCGTGTCTCGTAACGCGCGCCAGTCCCCGGCCAGCGCCAGTTGCTCCAGCTGATCAAGGGCCGGATCGGTGGCGGTCCCGCGGCCCGGCCGGGGAGGAGCCCCGCCCCCATCGCCAATGAAGAAGGCAACCGGCTTGCCGGTGCGCTGCGCGATGTGCTCCAGCGTCCGCATTGAGGGACGGGCCTTGCCGGTTTCAACCAGGTGGATGGCCGCCCGGCTGACTTCGCCGTGGGCCACCTGTTCGAGGGTCAGCCCGGCCTCCAACCGGGCCTGCCGAACACTCCCCGGGCGGATGTCCACGCCAGGGAGATGGGGTCGCCGAGCGGGCGGCTTGACAGAACTTCCCCTCACAAGACCTAGGCATAATTTACACGCTTCGTAACCGCTCGGCGACCTCGGGTTATCGCTTACCCCAGTCGGGGATGGTTTGGCCTACCAACCGGAAGGGGAGCCGTCGGCGAACACGGTAGCGGCGAAAGCCACCAGGCTAAACAGGGCAACCAGAAGGGATAGGCCGAATTTCCGCATTTTTTGACCTCCGTTGAGCGTCTTGTTAAGGGGCTCACTACGGAGTACGGCTTCCGGCTGCGGCTGTCAAGTGCTACTTGCTTGACAGAATGGCCAGCGCATGCTACGAACTAGCCCGCAGTTGCAAGCCGAGATCTGGCGGAACGCCTGTGGGTCCGGGCTCTAAGCCAGCGGCCCCTCCTGATGCGCCGCTATCGTCGGCCCCGTCACGGTCAGGAAGTGGGGCTGCGGTTGATACCCTGACGCCGAGAGAGCTCGAGGTGCTCGTCCTGGTGGCGCGCGGCCTGAGCACTCCAGAGATTGCGGCCGAGCTCGCCATCAGCCGGCGCACCGTTCACGCTCACCTGCGCTCCATCTACCCGAAGCTGGGGGTGACCTCCCGCGTCGGCGCGACGCGGTATGCCGTTTTGCACGGACTGGTCTGACGCGGTCACTCCAGAGAGGGCATTGACCACGGCTCCAACCACCAGCAGCGCGGGTCCCTCCACCGGTCGCTGACCCACGCGGCGGCCGATGTCGTCCAGCCGCGCCCGCACCACCCGCTGCCGCGATGTCGAGGCGCCTTCGACCAGCGCCACCGGACAGGTGGGGGGCCGTCCAGCGGCGATCAGCTGAGCGCTGACCTGCGGCAGCGCCTGCACCGGCATCATGACCACCAGCGTGTCGGCGCCGGCCAGGTCGCGGAAATCGTGGACACCGCCGTCGGCGCGCCGGGCGGTGGTGACGGCGAAGGAGGCCGCCAGGCCACGATGCGTCAGCGGGATCCCGGCCAGTGCCGGACCGGCGGTGGCCGCACTGACCCCAGGCACGACCTCGATCGTGATCCCCGCCGCCGCCAGGGCCAGCACCTCTTCCCCGCCCCGGCCGAAGACAAATGGATCGCCGCCCTTCAGCCGAACCACGAAGCGACCGGCATGGGCTGCGGCGATCATGTGCGCCTCGATGGTGCCCTGCTCGACCGATGTCCGTCCGCCGCGCTTGCCCACGCAGACCAGCTCGGCGTCGGGCCGGCACCAGGCCAGCGCCGCGGGGTCCACTAGCGCGTCATAGAGCACCAGGTCGGCGCGCGACAGCAGATCCACGGCCCGGACCGTGAGCAATGCGGGGTCACCGGGACCCGCCCCCACCAGCGCCACGTGCCCGTCGCTCTTGTTGATCGCGGCCTCGGCAGCAGCCGACTTGCCGGCCCGCAGCAGGTCGAGCGCAGGAGATCCGAGCGCGCGGGCGTACCGGATGGTCTGCTCGCTGAGGGGAACCCCATCCTGGCGAAGCCGGTCCCGCAACCTCCCCGTCAGCTCCACCATGGATCCCCACTCCTGGCTCAGCCAGCGCTCGAGCAAGCGGCGCAGATGGGCCGCCAGAAACGGTGACCGGCCGGAGGTGGAGATCGCAACCTGGAGCGGTCCACGCCGGACGAGCGCGGGGGCGATGAACGTGCACAGGGTGGGTCGGTCGAGCACGTTGACCGGCAGCCCGCGGTCGCGAGCGGCGTGGCTTACACGCACGCCGGTCGCCTCGTCCTGGCTGGCATCGATAACCAGGAAGCAGCCGTCGAGGTCCGACTCCTGGAATCGCCGCTCGTGGAGGGGCACGCCGAGCGCGGGCAGGTCCGGATGCAGGCGGTCCCAGACCACGGTCACCTGGGCGCCGGCCTCGAGCAAGCCGCGCACTTTCGCCAGCGCGGGCTCTCCCCCACCGACGACGAGACACCGGCGGTCGGTGACGTCGAGGAACGCCGCGTAGTACCCCATCAGCCCGCGGCCCTCGCCGGTTCCGGGTCGGTGGACTCGATCAGGATCTCGCTGATCTCCGGACGCGTGAACTCGGCCGGTAAGGGCTCACCCGTCTTCAGCAGCTCCCGCACTCGCGATCCGCTGAGCGCAAGGTGCGCGCTCGATGGGTGCGGGCAGGTACGGGTCGACGCCATGCCGCCGCAGACCGTGCAGTAGAAGGTGTGCTCGAAGCGCAGGATCTCGATGCCCAGCTCGGCCGGGCGGTACTCGTCGAAGATCCGATGCGCCGCGTACGTGTGGTAGTAGCTGCCGACGCCCGCATGATCGCGGCCCACGATGAAGTGGGTGCAGCCGTAGTTTCGCCGCACAATGGCGTGGAAGACCGCTTCGCGCGGGCCGGCGTAGCGCATCCACGCGGGGTTGGTGGCCAGGAGGACGCGGTCGGCCGGGAAGTATTCCTCGAGGAGCGCCTCATAGCACCGGATGCGGACCTCGGCCGGGATGTCATCCGCTTTCGTCTCCCCCACCAGGGGGTGCAGCAGCAGGCCATCCACGATCTCCAGGGCAACCTTCTGCAGGTACTCGTGCGCCCGATGCACCGGGTTGCGCGTCTGGAACCCCACCATGGTCCGCCAGCCCAGCTCGGCCTTGCGGGCGCGCACCTCGCGCGGCGTCAGGTCGTAGGCGGGGAAGGATGCGGCGGGCCGGCCGAGCCCGGTGACCGGACCGGCCACCGCCAGCTCACCCGAGTCGTACAGACCCCGGACGCCTGGGTGGGCGAGGTCCTCGGTGCCGTACACGGCCAGAGCTTCCGGGCGGTGGGGAGCGCTGAACACGCCCTCCACATCCAGCAGCCCAACCGGGACGCCCGCCGCCCACAAGGCCACTCGGTCGGCCCGGCCCAGACGCCTGGTCTGGTCGCCGTCGATCCGCAGCGTGACCGGGATCGGGAAAGGCTGGCTGGACCGAAGCCGCCCCTGCTCCAGGACGGCCTCGTAGTCTTGCGCATCGACGAATCCGCGAAGCGGACTGAGCGCACCCGCCGCCAACATATAGATGTCGGCGGCCTCCCGCTTGCCGACATCAAGGCGCGGCAGGCGGACGGCTTCGGCAAGACCAGCCTCGAGCTCCTTACCGCTGACCAGCCGCTCGCGCGGGAGTGCCGGAAGGTACCCGAGGCGTTCCACGGTGGACATGATCTTGTCGACGGACTGCTGGACGCCCTCGTGATCGGTGTTGACCACCACCTCGGCGCGCAGGGGCGGCTCGTACGGATCGCTGATCCCGGTGAAATGGTCGATCTCACCCGCCAGCGCTCGTTGGTACAGCCCCTTGACGTCTCGTCGGATCAACTCCTCCAGCGAACAGCGAACGTAGACCTCCAGGAAGGCCCCCGCCTGGGCGCGGACCTCGTCACGCGCCGCTCGGTACGGGGAGATGGCGGCGGTGATGGCGATGCCCCCGTTGCGGGCCAGCAGCCGGGCGACATAGCCGATGCGACGGATGTTGGTGTCGCGATCCTCACGGGAGAAGCCCAGCCCCTTCGACAGGTGGGTGCGGATCTCGTCGCCATCCAGGACCTCGGCCGGGCGGCCGCGCTGTCCGAGTTCGGCTCGAAGCCCTTCGGCGATGGTCGACTTCCCGGCGCCGGAGAGCCCGGTAAGCCAGATGATGAACCCGCGCCCCACCTCAGGCATCGGCCAGCCCCCAGCGCCGGCTGATGGCCCGATCGGCGTGACTGAAGAGGGCGTCGATTGTCATCCCGATCAGGAGGATGACGATCATGGCGGCCAGCAGGCCATCGGCGTCACGAGCCGTGCGGGCGAAATGCAGGCGCCAGCCCAGCGAGGGCTGATTGCCAAGCAGGACCAGGAGCTCCCCGGCCATCAGGCTGCGCCAGGCAAACGCCCACCCCTGCTTGAGCCCGCCAAGAAAAGCCGGCAGCGCGGCGGGGAGGATGACATACCGATAGAGCCGCGGACCTCGCGCCCCAATCACGCGGCCGGAGCGCAGGAGGAGCGGGGGAATGTGGTCAATGCCACTGATCAGACCGTTGGCGATGGCCGGCGCCGCCCCCAGCACGACCACCAGGAGAATGGCTTGCTCGGTCAGCTGGAAGAGCAGGATGGCCAGCGGGAACCAGACAATCGACGGCATGGTCTGGAGCCCGGTGATCACGGCGCCGATGGCGGCCCGCACGATACGCGTGCGAGCGACGGCGAGCCCGATGAGCGAACCCAGCACGAGCGCCAGCGCGTATCCAATGAAGGCCCGCCGCAGGGTAATCGCGACCGCCACGAAAAAGCCCGGATCACGCGTGTTCTGGTAGAGGCGCGCGAGCACCCGGCCCGGATCCGGCAGCAGGGATTCCGGCTTCCAGTGGCTCCACACCACCAGCTGCCAGCACGCGACCACCAGCGCCGCCGCGGCCAGTTTCGGCCAGGTGCTGGACCAGAGACGGGCAACGCGGGATCGCGCGCGCCCCCGGTGGAGCTCAAGAGCGTCGAGCGCCTCGAGCTCCCGGTCGAGGACGGCGAGGCTAGTGGCCAGGTTGAAACACCTCCAGGCGCAAGCGATCGATAATCTCGGCCGCCACCGTGGCCAGCTCCGGCGACTCGATCCGGCGCGGCCGGGGCAGCTGGATGGTGAACTCATCCACGACCCGCCCCGGACGGCTACTCAACAGCAGCACCCGGTCGCCCAGCCGGACGGCCTCCCGGACGTTGTGGGTGACGAAGAGCACCGTGAGATGCCGATCCCGCCAGACCCGCTCCAGCTCGTCATGCAGCAGGTCCCGCGTCATGGCATCGAGCGCTCCGAATGGCTCGTCCATCAGGAGGACATCGGCGTCCTGCGCCAGGGCGCGGGCCAGCGCGGCCCGCTGCCGCATCCCGCCCGACAGCTCGTGTGGACGGCGGTCCGCGAATCCGCCCAGGCGGACCAGGGTGAGCAGCTCGGCGACCCGGTCGCGACGCGCTGCCTTCGGAATCCCGCGCAGGCGCAGCGCCAGGTCGACGTTGCCGGCTACGGTAAGCCAGGGAAAGAGCGCGGCCTCCTGAAACAGCAGCGTGGTTCGGGCGTCGGCGGCGGCCTCGACCCGTCCCACCGTCGGCTGGTCGAGCCCGGCCACCAGGTTGAGGAGCGTGCTCTTGCCGCACCCCGAGGCGCCCACCAGGCAGACGAACTCGCCGGGCGCCACGTCCAACGACACCTGGTGCAGAGCCACCAGTGGAGCGCGGCCGCTGCTGAAGACTTTCGAGACGTTCCGGATCGACACGGCCACCGGAACCTCGGCCTCAACCCGCTCGTCGGCAAGTTCGAGGGCACTCATCGTTGACCTCGCCGGCGCGGCTGGGATCCCGAACCGACCAGGGCCTCACTCTCTTCGCCGGTCGCCCTGGTTGCCGCCGTTCCTTCGGAACTGCCGGCGGGAACCAGCGCTCCCTCGGGCGTGGCCACCTGGGCGAGGACCTGGAGCCCCTCGTCATCGAATGAGTTCAGAAAAGCGGTGAAGTCCTGGCCGGGCTGCCGCCTGGCCAGGTAGGCGCGAAGCAGGGACTCCAGGAAATCGGGAAGCCGGTCGGCCCGGATGCGAGCGCCCTTCACTTTGCGCCCGAACCGGCTCTCGATCCCCAGATGGCCACCGAGATGGACCTGGAAGACGTCGGTCTCGACGCCGTCGATCACGACCATGGAGCCCATGAACCCGATGTCCGCCACCTGGAACCGCGCGCAGGAGTTGGGACACCCGTTCAGGTTGATGCGGGCGTAGTCGTCGAAGTCGGGGAGGCGGCGCTCGAGCTCATCGACCACGGTGGCGGCCAGGCCCTTGGTCTCGGCCAGCGCCAGCTTGCAGAACTCCAGCCCGGTGCACGCCATGGTCGAGCGTCGGAAGCTGCTCGGCCTCACCTGCAGGCCGATGCTCGCCAGCCCTGCCACCAGCTGGTGGACGCGATCCTCGGGGATGTCCAGGATGACCATCTTCTGCTGCGTGGTGGTCCGGATGCGGCCTTGGCCGTACTGCCGCGCCAGCGCGGCAATCCCACTCAGCTGGTCGGCCTCGGTGCGCCCGGCCACCAGCGGGAAGCCCACGTAGAGGTTGCCGTCGTGCTGCCGGTGGACTCCGATGTGGTCTCGATGCACCGCTGCCGAGACCGGAGCCGGCGGGCCGTCGAGGAGCCGGCCGTGCAGGTACTTCTCCTCCATCACCTCGCGCACCTTCTGGGCGCCCCAATCGGCCACCAGGAATTTCAGTCGCGCCTTGGTGCGGCTGCGCCGGTAGCCGTAGTCACGGAAGAGCGAGGTGATAGCCCAGCCGACCTCGACCACGTCCTCCGGGAGAACGAACACGCCGAGGCGCTGCGCGAGATACGGATTGGTGGACAGGCCGCCGCCGACGAACATGTCGAAGCCCACCCGGCCCTCGACGCGATGCCCCACCAGTCCCACGTCGTTGATCTCATGGGCGGCGCACTGGTGCGTGCACCCGGTGATCGACATCTTGTACTTGCGCGGCAGGTTGGAAAACTCTTTGGTCCCGGTCAGGCGGCGGTCGACGGCCTGGAGGTAGGGGGTGGCGTCCAGGATTTCATCGGCGTCGATGCCGGCGGTGGGGCAGCCAAGGATGTTGCGGGTCACATCGCCGCAGGTTTCCAGGCTGCTCAGCCCGACCTCGGCCAGCCGCGCCCACACGGCGGGGATGTCCTCGATGCGGAAATTGTGGAACTGGAAATTCTGCCGGTCGGTGACGTCCACGACCCCCTGGCCGTAGCGACGCGCCACCGCGGCGCAGGCGTCGACCTGGTCCGCCGTGAGCTGGCCGCCGGGGAGGCGCAGCCGCATCATGAACCGGCCCTCCTCTTCCGGCAGCTGGGTGTAGAGGCCCCACCAGCGAAAGCGGTTCTGCAGATCGGCCGGGTCGATGGAGTCGAACCCCGACTTCGCATAGACGCTGACGATCCGGTCGTACACGTCCAGGCCGTCCTGGTCGCGCTTGACCCGCTCCTGCCTGGTCAGCGGTTCGCGGTAGCCGAGGGCCCACTGGCCTTCGGGCCGGGGCGGCCGCTTCGGGCGGATGGCCACGTCCCCCACTAGGCTTCCACCTCCAGCTCCCGGTCGTCGCCGCGCACCAGGGTCACGGGGTGCGTCTGCGAACTCCCCGCCACCTGGACCGCCAGCGTCCAGGCTCCGGGCGCGGCGTAGAACTGAAAGCGACCGGTCTCATCGGTTCGGATCCCGCCTACGAACTCCCCGGAGGCGCCCTGCAGGGACAGATATGCGCCTTCCAGGGGACGGCCCTGGCGGGTCACCCGGCCGCGGATCGTGCTCTCCCGGCTCACTGCAGCACCTCGGCCAGCTCGGACCGGTACTCGAGCTCGATGGGCACGTCGATCAGCGATCCATACTCGACCCAGGACCCGTCGTAGTTGCGGACGTCGCGAAAGCCGAGTAGCTCCCTCAGTACGAACCAGGTGTGCGAGGACCGTTCCCCGATGCGGCAGTACACGAAGGTCGGCGCCGCCGGGTCGAGTCCGAGCTGGTTCTGGTAGAGGTCGCGCAGCTCGGCAACCGGCTTAAACGTGCCATCTTCGCGAACGGCCTTCGACCAGGGAAGGTTCTTCGCCCCCGGGATGTGGCCGCGCTTCTGAGCCTGCTCCTGCGGCAGGTGCGCCGGCGCTGCCAGCTTCCCGATGAACTCTTCGGGGGAGCGGACATCGACCGTCTGGACACGTCCGGCGCCGGCCACCACCTCGTCGCGCTTCACCCGGATGGTCCCGTCGGCAGGCCTGGCCCGGTAGGATGCCGGCGTCCCAACGGGGAGGTCCTGGGTGAGCTCGCGCCCTTCCAGCTCCCATTTCTTGCGGCCGCCATCCATTAGGCGCACGTCGCGATGCCCGTAGACCTGGAAGTACCAGTAGGCGTAGGCGGCGAACCAGTTGTTGTTCCCGCCGTAGACCACGACCGTGTCGTGCTCCGTGATCCCGCGCCGGCCCAGCAGGGCCTCGAACGTTTCCTGGTCCACGAAATTCCGCCGCACCCGGTCCTGCAGCTCGTGTTTCCAGTGGAGGGCCACCGCGCCGGGAATATGGCCCCGCGCGTACGCGTCGGTGTCCTCATCAACCTCGACCAGGTGCACGATCGGGTCACCGAGGCGCTCCGCGACCCAGGCCGTGCTGACCAGGACCTCGCGGCTTCCATTGTTGTCGCTCATCTCATCCCTCCGGTGTCACGTGGATTCCGCATTCCTTGTCGCCTCGCTCCCACCACCAGCGCCCGGCCCGGATGTCTTCGCCCGACGCCGTGGCGCGGGTGCAGGGAGCGCAGCCGATGCTCGTGTACCCTTTCGCGTAGAGCGCGTTGCGGGGCAGATCGTGCGTCAGGGTGTAGGCCTCTACCTGCTCCAGGCTCCAGGCCGCCAGGGGATTGATCTTGAGGATGCCGCGGTGCGCCTGGTCGGTCGTGATCGCCGGGGTGGCTCCCCGGGACGCGCTCTGCGCGCGGCGGAGGCCGGTGATCCAGGCGTCCAGCGTGGAGAGGCGCGCGGCCAGTGGCC
>DASQAY010000403.1:0-7122 GCA_035635515.1 Candidatus Eiseniibacteriota bacterium
GAAGGGCGCGCTGGGCGGGCTCGTGTTCAAGGCGGACGACATCCGGGGTCTGTACGAGACCCTCAAGTCGCGCGGCGTCACCGACTTCACCCAGGAGCCCACCGACCACTTCTACGGCACCGACATGGGCGTCCGCGACCCCTTCGGCAACGCCATCCGGATCCTCCAGCAGGGGAAGGTCGCCCAGAAGGCGAAGGCCTGACCGGGCTCGCCTAGCTGCGGCCGATCTACCTCGCGAGACCCTCCCCTACCCCTCCCGGGAGCCAGAGGACAAATAGCGGCTGCCCTGCCCCCCAAGGGGGAGGGAGAGCCTAGCGTTCCAGGACCTTTAACCCTTCGGCCAGCTGCGTATCCTTGCTGAAGTCGTTCGGGGCTCGATCGATCGCGTATTCGTCGGTGGTGTTCGCCAGCTTGACCTCGTCGTCCGGCACGATCCCGTTTTTCTCGATCGAGTGCCGGTTCGGCGTCAGCCAGTGGGCGATGGTCAGGTGGAGGTCCCCGTCTCGAACCAGGAAGTCCTGCTGGACCGAGCCCTTGCCAAACGTCTTGGTGCCCACCAGCACGCCCCGGCTGTGGTCCTTGATGGCGCCCGCCGTGATCTCCGACGCACTGGCGGTGTTCTCATTGACGAGGACCACCAGCCGGGCATCGAAGGCGCGGCCCGTGCCGCTGACGGTGCGGACCTCCTCCTTGGCGCCGCGCTGGACCAGGATGGTGGTCGTCCCACTGCGAATGAACTCACTCAGGACATCGTTGGCGGCATCCACAAAGCCGCCCGGGTTGTCGCGCAGGTCGAGCAGCACTCGGTTGACCGGACCTTTCAGGTTGTCTTTGAGCGCGCTGTCGAACTCGGCGGACGTGCGGTCCCCGAAGTCGAAGATGCGCACGTACAGCACCTGGTTATCGAAGACGTGGGCCGCCACGCTGGCCACTGTGATCACCTTGCGCACCAGGTCCAGCGTCAGCGGCTGGCCGTTCCGGTCGATCCCCAGCACCACGTGGGTGTCCACCTTGCCCCGGATCCGGGCGACGGCCTGGTCCGCCGTCCAGCCCTGGGTGCTCTGGCCGTCAACGGTGGTGATGATGTCGCCCACCTGCAGCCCCGCCCGCTGCGCCGGCGTGCCGGGCAGGATGCTGTCCACCTGGAGGACGGTACCCTTCTCCAGGACCGAGGCCCCGATGCCGCCGAAGGAACCCTGCAGGAAGGTCTGATTCAGTGCGTATTCCTCGGGTGTCAGGTACCGCGAAAACGGGTCGTTGAGCGCGCCGACCATGCCCGAGGCGGCGCCTTCCGTCAGTTTGTGCCCGTCCGCATTCGGCTTCAGGTAGTGCTGCTGGATGGTCTGGAAGACTTCTTCCAGCCCCTGCAGGTCGAGGTCGCGAGTCGGCGGACGATACAGCAGAACGGTCTTCACCCAGTCGGGCGCATACCCGCCGTAGTGGAACTCCACCAGGCTCCCGAGGTAGAAGGCGGCCACCGCCACCACCAGCACCACGGCAACCGTTCGGAGGCGTGCCATGAGACCGAATTATGGAGACTCGGCGTCCGCGGCTATGGGAGGTAGATCAAGGGGTTCACCGGCGTGCCGTTGATGTCGATCTCGAAATGCAGGTGCGCCCCCGTCGAGTTGCCAGTGCTGCCCTCGTAGCCGATCACCTCGCCTTTCACCACCTCGGAGCCGTTCGCCTGGGCGTAGTTGGAGAGGTGGCCGTACAGGGTGGCGAACCCATTGGCGTGGACGATGATGATGTAGTGGCCGTAGCCACAGAGGTAGGCCGCGTTCCAGGAACACGTCATGGTGAAGTTGTGGACGAACCCGCCATCGGCCGCCCGCACGCTGCTGCCATAGTCGGCGGCGATGTCGATCCCGGAGTGGAAATGCCGGTACGGGCAGCTGGGCTCGTAGGGCTCAAACGGATAACTCGTGCAGCCGAACCCCTGGGTGAGGATGCCCTCCAAGGGCCACATAAAGTGGCCCGACGAGTGAGCGCCCAGGCTTTCGGCCACCAGCTCCTGCAGCTGCTGCCGAACGGCCGCCCGCTGCGCCTGCATGGCGTCCAGCTCGCGCTGCACCAATGCCTCCACCACCGCCACCCGCCGCTCGGCCGCGGCCTGCTGAACCCGGATCGACTGCAGCTGGACCTGCTGCTGCCGGATACTCGCCACCACCGCCGCCTGCTCGGCCTGCTTGGCTTCCAGGTCGGCCTTTAAGCCGGCCACCACCCGCCGTTCCAGGCGGAGCTGGTTCACCTGCCGGTTGTCCTCGCGGACGATGTCGGCGAAGAACAGGGCACGATTGAGGAGGTCCACGAAGTTGACGGCCGAGAACACCAGTTCCACGCCGCTGACCTGGCCGCTCTTGTAGAGGTGGCGCATCCGAAGGCCCATCTGGGCGATGTGGTCGGCGAGCTCGGCTTCCTTGCGGGCGAGCTGGACCTTGGCGGCGTCAACCTGGTCGTTGAGGACCTGGAGTTTGCCCTGTTCCTCCCGGATCTGGTTCGCCACCGCCACCAGCTGGCTGTCTAAGGCGGCCAGCTGCGCCTTGAGCGCCCGGTCCTCGGCGGCCAGCTTGCCCAGCTGGGTCTGCATCTGGCCGATCTTGCCGTTGATCCCGTTGAGCTGCCCCTGGGTGTTGTTGATCAGGTCGCCGATGTCGGACGGCATCACGCCCATCAGCAGAACCAGGACCAGGATGGCGCCGGTCAGCCTCTTCACTGGTGGAGGAACCGGCGCACACCGAGATAACTGCCGAAGACGCCCAGGAACATGCCGAAGGCCAGCATGGCGGCCAGCACCACGCGCAGGAAACTGGGGTCGTAGAAGAAGGGCACGAAGATGAGCACGCTCTGCAGGTTCTGGACCGCCGGCCGGTATCCAAATCCCACGATGGCCACCGCCAGGACGGCACCCGCTCCGCCGGTCATGATGCCCTCCACGATGAAGGGCCAGCGGACGAACCAGTCGGTCGCCCCCACCAGCTTCATCACCTCGATCTCCTTGCGCCGGAGGTAGATGGCCGTGCGGATGGTGAGCATGATGATGAAGACGGAGAGCGCGGTAAGGGCGATGATGAGGACCAGCCCCGCGATGCCGGCGACCCGCGCCAGCAGGATGATCTTGTCGATCACGCTGGGCTCGTAGTTGGTGGCCGGCGACTTGTCCACCAGCGGGGAGGCACGGACCTCCTTGTCGATAGCGGCCAGGTCGCGGATGTCGTGGACGGTCACATCCAGGCTGGCCGGCAGCGGATTGGTGCCCAGGGATTCGACCACCTCCGGGGACAAGGCTGGCATCTGGCGAAACTTCTCCATGGCCTGGTCCTTGGTCACGTAGGTCACCGCGCTGACCCGCGGATCGCGTTCCAGGTGGGCCTTGAAATCCATGGCGCTGCTGAGCGGCGTGCTGTCGGCCAGAAAGACCGAGATGACGCTGGCCCGCGATTTCTCGACGTTGACCACCTCGTCCAGGGAGTGCAGCCCGAGCAGCAGGCTGCCCAGCGCCAGCAGCACCACCCAGACGATCAGGAGCCCGGCCACGCTGACCGTGGCGTTCCGCCAGAAGTTCTGCCAGGCGCTGCTGGCCGCGAACTCAGCGCGATTCCAGATTCGCCTGAGCATGGTAGCCTCCCGCGTCTTCATCGCGGGCGATGCGACCGCCCTCGATCGCAATCACCCGCCGCCGCATCACGTCCACGATCTCGCGATTGTGGGTGGCCATCAGCACCGTCGTGCCGCGGGCGTTGATCTGCAGCAGCAGCTGCAGGATCTCCCATGAGGTGGCCGGATCCAGGTTCCCGGTCGGTTCGTCGGCCACGAAGATCTTGGGGTCGTGCACCAGCGCCCGGGCAATGGCGACCCGCTGCTGCTCCCCGCCCGACAGTTCGTCCGGGAATTTCTTTTCCTTGCCGTCCAGGCCCACGATGCTGAGCACCTCTTCCACCTTGGGCTTGAGATGACGCAGCTCCCCGTCCGTCACCCGGACGGCGAAGCCGACGTTCTGAAAGACGGTCAGGTTGGGCAGCAGCTTGAAATCCTGGAAAACGATGCCGATCTTGCGGCGGAGGTGCGGCAGTTGGCGGCGCTTGAGCCGCCCCAGCTCCTGGCCGTCCACGAAGATCTTGCCGGTGGTGGCCCGCTCTTCCCGGATCAACAGCCTGACCAGGGTGGACTTGCCGGCGCCGCTGGGGCCCACCAGGAAGACGAAGTCCTGGCGCGGCACGTCCAGGGAGACCTCGCGCAAGGCCTCCGTCCCATTGGGGTAGGTCTTGCTGACGTTCTGGAAGGTGATCAGGGGGGACGCCTCGGCCACCATCGTCGTTACCATGTTGCGCCGCACGGCGAGAGCCTCCTCGGCCGATTCGGTGTCATCCGTCTCGGGCGCGGTGGCGGAACGAGGACGTCGAAGGGTGTCGATCTCAGCTCCTTGGGCAACTAATTTCTGTGACGAAGCGGGACGGGTAGTACGACTGAGCTGGGTCCCAAAGGACCCTCGACAGGCGGAAGTATACGGCATCGGGCCGCTGGGTTCGCCCCTATTAGCCCGGATCTACCGGTAGATGCAAGCGCGATCCGGTGGATTCGGGCTTAGGGCCAAATTCCCGGGGGGACGCGTGATCGCGTGTCTATACTCGCTCCCGTGTTCGACCTCGGCGTCCCCATGGTGGCGGAGGACCGAGGCGAGGTGCGGGAAGCCACCCACACCGGCCACCTGGTGCTGGCCGAGACGCAAGGCCGGGTGCTGGCCGCCCTGGGCAACCCGGATCGGCTGACCTACTTCCGGTCCAGCGCCAAGCCGTTCCAGGCCATCGCCGCCCTCCGCAGCGGCACCCGGGAGCGTTTCGGGCTGACCGCCGAGCACGTGGCGGTGATGGCCGCCTCCCACGCCGGCGAGCCCCGCCACGTCGACCTGGTGCGCGACCTGCTCCGGCGAGCGGGCGTCCCCGAGGACGCGTTGGCCTGCGGCGCTCACTGGCCGCTGTCGGAAGCCGCGGCCCAGGCGGCCCGAGCGGTCATGCCGGCTCCCATCCCGGTCTTCAACAACTGCTCCGGCAAGCATGCCGGGATGCTGGCCGCCGCCAGGGCCCTGGGCGCCCCACTGGAGGGCTATCTCGATCCTGGGCATCCGGTGCAGGCCGAGGTGCGGCGGACGGTCGAGACCTTTACCGGCTGCCCACCGGCGGCGATCCGCTACGGGACCGATGGCTGCAGCGCGCCAAACCCGGCAGTGCCCCTGCGGGCCATGGCCCAGAGCTTCGCCCGGCTGCTGGCCAGTGCGGACCCGGTGGCCCGGCTGGTGGTCGGGGCCATGACCGAGCACCCCTTCCTGGTCGGCGGCACCGACCGCTTCGACACCCGCTTGATGGAGCTGAGCCGCGGCCGCCTGCTGGCCAAGGGCGGGGCCGCCGGGCTCCACTGCCTGGCCGACCGCGAGTCGGGGCGCGGCCTGGCCCTGAAGCTGGAGTCGGGCAACGGTGCCATGGTGCCCCCCGCCGTGCTGGCGGCCCTGCGGCAGCTGGGGTGGCTCGCGGAGGCCAGCCTGGACTCGCTGCAGGCCTTCGCCTCCCCTACCCTGCGCAACTACCGCCGGCTGGAGGTGGGCCGCGCGTACCCCATCTTCGAGCTCTCTATGTAACGGTCGTGTGACAGCCTCGACGTGAACACCCCCTCCCTGCCCTCCCCCTACAGGGGGAGGAGAATCTGGCGGTTATACCGCCGTGCTCGGGCTGCAATACTGGCGGTGGCGCATCGCCTTTGGACTGGCGGCGCTCCTGGTGGCGCTCTACCTGTGGCGCATGGTGCTGCCTATCCTGGGGCCGGCCACTCCCCGAGCTGACGATTTCCAGGACTACTGGCAAGCCGCGCTGCAGATCCGGACCGGCGGCGATCCGTATGCCGACTTTGACCGCACCCACACCCAGCAAGACTGGACCCTGAGCAGCGGCTATCTCTACCCGCCAGCCTTCGCCGCCCTGCTGGCGCCCTTCACGGTCGTCCCCAATGGGCTGGCGGTTCGCGTCTGGTTGCTGCTGATGCTGGCGATGATCATCGGCAGCCTGGTCCTCGTCTATCGAGTGCTCGGTCCACCGGGTCCGGCGGAAGCGCTGTGCCTGGTGTTGATCCTGGTCACCTTCTTTCCGGTGACGGCCACCCTGCTCACCGGGGCCATGAACCCCGTCCTCCTCCTGCTGGTAACCGTGGCGTGGGCCGCCTGGCTCCGCCGCCGCGATACCGTCGCCGGCGCCGCGCTCGGCGCATCCATCGTGATCAAGCTGATCCCCGCGGCCCTGATCCCCTACCTGCTGGTCCGGCGCCACTTTCGCCTGCTCCTGGTCCTGGCCGCGGCCGCGCTGGTGGGCGTCGCCCTGGGTTTGGTGGTGACCAGCCCGGCGCACAGCCTGCATTACTTCCGGGACATGCTGCCGCACCTCTCGGCGGGCAGCGGGTACCGCGAAAATGAGTCACTCGCGGGTCTGGCGAGCCGGGTCTGTAACCCGGCGACTGCCGACCTGGGTGGCACCGGCGGCTGGTGCGGGCGGATGGTCGCCTGGCCCGCGGTTGCCGTCGTGCTCGGCCTGGTGATGGTCGCCACCCGAGTGCGCCGCCGGTCGGCGCTGGAGTTTGGGCTGGCGGTGGCCGCCCTGCCGCTGGTCAGCAGCGTGACCTGGGGCTTCCACCTGGTCCTGCTGCTCCTTCCCATCGCCCTCCTGCTCCACCATCACTTCCGGGTGGCGCCGCTGTCGCTGTGGCGGGTCCGGCTGCTGCTGCTGGCCTGGCTCTGCTTCTCGGTCTTCCCTGGCGTCCATTACCTGCTGGTGTTCCGTCCGCTGTCGCCCGGCCTGTGGACGACGCTGGCGACCAGGGTGATCGCCGAGAGTTATCTGTTGGGGACGCTGCTCCTGTTCGCGGTGCTCTGGCAGACGGTGCGGGAGGCCGCGCCGACGCAGGTGGAGCAGGTCGTGACTTCGGCAGCTGCCTGACTACGGCTGCTCGCCGTTTCGCGCCACGTCCCAGCGCAGGAAGGATTCCATGAACGGCTCGACTTCCCCGTCGAGGACGGCCTGCACGTTCCCCATCTCGAACCCGGTCCGGTGGTCCTTCACCAGCGTGTACGGATGCAGCACG
>DASQAY010000404.1:0-1800 GCA_035635515.1 Candidatus Eiseniibacteriota bacterium
ACTGATCACGAAGAGGTTGGGCGGGAGCTCGGGCTCCTCGACTCCGCGCAGTCCCCGGCCGGCGTCACGCATGGCAGCCCACACCGATCATACGCGCGCCCGCCCTCGAGCTTTCGATTTGAGGGCGAACTGGAGGATCTAGGGCAGAATCGGTAGCGGAGAGGCCGCCGGGGAAGGCAGGGGCTGCGTCCCGGGCAGGAGGGGCAACGTCGAGCCCTCGGCTGACACGGCCGCCCCTGTCTCGCAGGGAGCGGGTGGGACGGGCGGCGCCGATTGCAGCACCAGCTCGGCGATCGTGACGTCGGGCGCGCCCAGGCCGGTTGGGACGCCGGTCTCCTTGCAGAACAGGCTGGTCTGGACGTCGGACGGGCGCGCCCAGTCCGCCGGCTTGCGGCCGCTGTAGTAGGCCTGCATGAACTTGTGCCAGACGCTCCCCGGGCCGGTCTCTCCCCACAGCGACTTCATCGGCTCATTGGCGGGTACCGGCTTGGTCACGGTCCGGCCCATCCAGGTCGCCACCGCCAGGTCGGTGGTGTACCCGATGTACCAGGCGTCCTTGAAGTCCGTCGTGGTCCCCGACTTGGCCGCCGCAGGGAAGGACAGCTGGGGGCGCACCGCGCCCTTGAGGATGTCGGTGAGAATGTAGGTGGCGCCCTCCGGCAGCACGCGCGCGCCGGTATCGGGCTGCGGCATGGTCTTCTCCAACACATTCGGGTGGCCGCCCCGCACGGCCCGGACTTCGAGCACCGCCACCGGCTGAACGCGCAGGCCGCCGTTGGCGAAGCTGCTGTAGGCGGCCAGGTGCTCGGTCATGCGCACTTCATTGGCGCCCAGGGTGGCCGAGAGGCCGGGCTGCAGGTCCGTGGTGAGCCCCAGCCGACGGGCGGTGGTGAACACGTTGTCGATCCCCACCTCCTTGAACAGGCGCACCGACGAGATGTTGCGCGACTGCGCCAGCGAGGTCCGCAGCGAGATCTTGCCCAGCTCGTGCTTGTCCCAGTCCTGCACGGGATAGCCGGGAAAGGCGTGGGCCCCGTCGGAGTCGTCCAGGATGGAGGCGGGCGTCCACCCGTCCATCAGGGCCGTGACGTAGGTGTAAGGCTTGAACGAGGAGCCTGGCTGTCGCAGGGCCAGGGTGTAATTGTTCTGGCCGCCGATGTCGGTGTTGAAGTAATCGGCGCTGCCGATCATGGCCAGGATCTCCCCGGTGTGCGGGTTCATCACCAGCATGGCGCTGTTGTTCACGCCGTTGCTGCGGCTGAAGCGCTGGACGCCCTCCTGGACCGCCTGCTGGGCCAGTGTCTGCGCGTGCACGTCCAGCGTGGTAATGACGGTCAGACCGCCGCGCAAGAGGAATCCGGGATCGTACCGGCTCTCCAGCTGGCTCCACACGTAATCCACGAAATGGGGTGCCAGCGCCGCGTGCCGGGCACCCGCCGCCTCGTGGGCGCTGGTCAGGGCCGGCTGGAGGTCCACCGCGTACGCCGTCCTAGCCTGCGCATCGGTGACGTACCGCGCGCGCACCATCGCCGCCAGGACGTCGTGCTGCCGGAGCCTCGCCCGCCGAAACCCATCAGGCCGGAAGGGGTCGTAGAGCGTCGGGCGCTGCGGCAGGCCGGCCAGGAAGCTGGCCTCGGCCAGGCTCAGGGTGTGGGCCGACTTGCCGAAGTAGACGTTGGCGGCCGCCTCCACGCCGAACGCCTGGTTTCCGTAGAAGATCTTGTTCAGGTACATCTCCAGGATCTGGTCCTTGCTGTAGCGCTGCTCCATCTGGATCGCCAGCAAGAACTCGCGCACCTT
>DASQAY010000405.1:0-10184 GCA_035635515.1 Candidatus Eiseniibacteriota bacterium
CATGGCAAAACTCATGGTTGGTCCGGCCACCACCGGCCACCAAACCAAGAACCTGGCCGACGATTCAGTATCAGACCGCAGTGGGGCGAGGAGCGTGGCCCACACTACATCTACGACACCAACGGAAACTTCGTAGAGGAGCGTCCGTGAGCACTGTCCCGAGTTCAGCGGAAGTCGTTGGCCAGCTGCAGGCCCTAGCGAAGGCGGACTATTCTGCGGAGGCTCGCCGGAGGGCCAGCGAATGGGGGACTCCGCGTCTAATCGACGGAGAGATGCAGCTACTCGGCGACACCTCCGGGTTGAGCCGAGTTCTCTTCCTTCTAGGCGCCGCGGACCTTGCTGGGGACCAGGGCGGATTTCTGTATCAGGCCCCGGATTTCGAGTCAGCACTTAAGGACCTGGCCCATGAGTAGCGCCGCTAGATCCATTGGAGGGCCAACCTACGGCGCACCTGGTGTGGCGCGCGAGGCGCAGCCATCAACATCTGCGGCCGTCCGTCTGCCTCGACTACCACATGGTGGTTGAACTTATCTTCGGGTTCCTTACACACTCGGCGGCAGGTGGTGGAATTCTTGAGGGTCGCGCGAGCAGGCGCTCCAACCAAATTCGGATCGTGCCTGATCGGTGGCAAACATGCCTTTTAAGCGGGGTGTCGAGAGTTCGATCCTCTCCGCCCCTAGTCCCCGCGCATTATTGGGCCGCTTGCGTCGACTATCACACGTTGAGTCCATGCGGTCAGGTCCTCCCTGCTCGGCCACTATAGGCCGCGGCCTGCCAGCTCGGCAGGCGATCGGATGGCCCTGCTGTATGGGCCAACGTCGCAGGTGGTACCACAGTTTCACGCTCCGTCAAATCTGTTTGCCGATCCTCCTTTTCGCTCCCTGTGGTGCGGCACAGGAGGGGACCTTGCGGTAGGCTATTGCGTGCAGGTCTTCCCCTGGTAGACAATTCGCTCCCCGTCGTAATTGCAGATGATGATCCGGACATCCGGGAGATGGTTCGGACGGCCCTGCAATTGGACGGCTTCCACGTGTTGGAAGCTTCGAACGGCCAGACGGCGTGGGAGCTTATTCTGGCGCGGCGGCCGGTGGTGGTCCTGGCGGATGTTCAAATGCCGGGAATCGGCGGACTCGAGCTTACCGCTCGCATCAAGGCGCACGGCTACCACGAAACGAAGGTGATCCTCTTCACTGGTGGGATGGCGACAGAGAAGCAGGCTCAAATGGCGGGTGCGGATGCTTACGTAACGAAGAGCGCGCCGCTGTCGGAGTTGCGTGCGGCCGTCAGGCGGCTGTGCCCCCGCACAGCGTGAGTCGGGACCAGGCAAAGGTCCAGCGACGACTTGACTGACTGGGCTGGCGCCTGGCCCGAGAGCGGCCGTCAGCCGGCTGATCGCCAGCGGTTGAGAGTCGTGACCGAGACCGGTCCGCTGATGCTCAATCAGTAGACTTTCACCCGAACGGACGGCCACGCAAGGAGGCCAAAGGCGGTTGCTGGACCTGACGGCGGGACGGCAAAGTCCGAGCGACGCCCTGCTCTCGCGAGCCAAATCTGGAAGCCTCTAGGCTTCTAGGAGCAGTCGAAAGGCTGAGCCCTTCCCAGGATCGCTGACCACTTCCACGCGCCCCCCGTGTAACTCGGCTATCTGCTTGACAATGTACAGCCCGAGGCCCGTCCCCGGCGTGTTTTGAGCTTCCGGCGTGACGCCGCGATAGTACTTGTCGAAGATATGAGGAATTTCCTCGGCTGGAATCCCGTACCCTTGATCCTCGACGACAATCGAGAGGGCGCCAGGTTGCGCCTCGACCCGGACTTCGACTGACGATTCCGGCGGAGAATACTTGACCGCGTTGCTGAGCAGGTTCTGGAGCGCAACCCGCATCCGATCGATGTCGACCTGGATCGTGGGGCGGGATGGATCGACGCGCTCGATGATCGCGATCCTCTTGGCCAGCGCTTCGGCCCGAACGACGTCCACAGCATCTTTGATCAGCTGGTTGACCGGATAGCGCTCGCGCCGCAGCACTTTGTCCGGTTCCTCCAGGCGGCCGACCGCCGCCAGGTCGTCAATCAGCTTGGCCATCTCGTTGGCGCTCACCGCAATCTTGAGGATTGCTTGATGCACCTCGGCTGGAACTTCTCCAAGATCTCCCGACTCGATCATGGACACGTAGCCGCGAAAGACGCTGAGTGGCCGGCGCAGTTCATGAGTCGTGAGCCGCATGAAACCGGATTTGAGAATGTCGAGTTCGGCGAACTGCGCATGCTGGGTTTTTTCAACTTCGTAGTAGCGTCGGGCCACCTCATGCTCGAGCCGGAAGAGCACATCGGTCAGACGCAAGACCAGGGGCTCGATCGGAGGGTCTTGGAACACGAACGGAAGCAGCCCGTTTTTCATGACGACCAGGCTGTCATAGACCTCGTCGTAGTCTCGAGCTTCTTCGGCGTATCGGCGGCCAAGGCTGACCCCGTACTCGCTCACAAACTGCTTTCCGTCCCCCGCTGTGAACGAGCGTCCCAGTGCCTCGACAAATGCTTCGATGAACAGTCGCAGCGCCGCTTTGTTCGTATAGGTTCGGCGCAGCCAGGCACCGTCGTATCCCCAGAGGTCGGCGGTCAGCCGGTCGACCATCGGCTCCTGGTTGGCTCGAATAATTGCGGCCAGCCGATCATCTGCGCTCACTGGCGGGCCGGACGCGCTGGCTGGGTCCGGGCCGGGCCTCCTGCCTGCTTGCCGCCGGTCAGGGCTCATCGGTGCAGCGACTCTTGAGGCGCGTCCAGCTCGGCGTAGAGGCGGCTAACCGGTTCCCGCAAGCCGGAGAGCGCACTTGTCATGATGACGGGGACGCTGGATACTGCCTCCTGATTGCTCAGGACGCTGAGCACAGCTAACCGGCCAAGCCGGGACAGATGAATGTCCAGGGTGATCGCATCCGGCAGCAGCGATCCCGCCAGGTCGACGCTTGGCACGCCGTCCCGAGCCATATCCACTTCGTGGCGCCCGCGCCGCAGCTTTGACATGTACAATTCCGCGACTCTCGAATCGTCTTCGATGATCAGGACGCGCTGCCCGACTGTCATGGGCCTGGCTGCGGCAAGTCTACACCCGATCGGCGAAATGTAGACAAAGATGGACTAACAATGTCGAGCGGGTAGAGTCGTCACTCTGGTTCGGATGCACACAGCGTGAAGGTGATGTCGCGGAAAGTGGTGACTAAACAGGCGTGCGGTTCCGCACTTCGCATTATGCGGGCTCCAGTTCGAGCAGCGCTTTCACCAGACAAATGCTCCATTCGGGCTCTCACAGCGTCCGACACTAGTACAGAGACCGGACCGGAAAATGGGGCGCCTTTCACGCTCGATCTCTATCCGACCGATCGCCCCACAGTGTCCGAGCCGGATCCGGACGAGCCCGCCAATCGCTGAGCCTGGTGGTGCCACCTGAGCACACGCATGGCGCGGAGGGTGTTCCAGCGGCTCGGTCTGCCCTCGCCCTCGTCGATGTCGAAGTGCACTTTGCCGGGATGGAGATTCTCGAGGGGCCAGCGGCCGTCCGCGTCGCGCTTGGATTCGACGAGGTCGATCGCCTCCGCCACCCGCTCGTCCGGCGCGACGCCGGCGCTGCGCAGGTACTCGAGACCTCGGAGCACGTCGTAGTGCCAATAGGTCGGGTAGGAGAACTGCGTCCAGGCCGCGGGGCGATGGGTCTTGCGATCCTGGTCGATCACCTCACCAGTCGACCGCCGGCGGAGCATCCGGCGTTCGAGGAGGTACTCCTGGCCGCGAAGTCGGGCGGCGGTCACCTCCGGTGAGGCCCTGGTGGCCCGCTCGTACTCCAGCAGGCCCTCCAGCACGGCGATCGTGCTGTGGAACGACCCCCGCGTCGATCCATTCTCCTGCTCGCAGTTCCACCCGCCATCGCGCATCTGCTCGCCGAGGAGCCGGTCCACGATGGAGCGGACGTCCTCGCCGAAGTAGGCCCCGATTGTGACGGCCTTGCCGTTGATGCACGGCTCGACCTCGCCCGCGAAAAAGGGCTCGCCGGCGTAGTCCCACCTGCTGTTCTCCCGGACCAGGGCGACGGCGCGGCGCGCCCCTGCGCTCACGGGATCAAGACCGAAGTCCCGCAACAGCATCAACGTCCAGGTAGTGGAGGTCCACTCGGGGAAGAGGGTACCTCCGGCCCACTGGCCATCCGGGCCCTGGAGGGCGAGCAACCGTGCGCCCCAGCCTTCGGTGGCGACGCGGGCCCGCTCGGCCGCGACGGCGTCGTCGGGCGCATCGGTCAGGTCACGCATCACCTGCCAGCGGGTCGCCGGGTCGGTGTCCAACAGCCACTTGATGACGCCCATGGCGGTTCCATATCCTCCGGGTGGAATTGGGACCTCTCAGGCAGCCCCGAAGACGCGCATCCTATCACCTTCGAGGACGGGGTTGGCGGTCGATTCCGCCAGGAGATGGAGCCGGTGTCGCCAGGCGGCCAGAGCGCGCCCATGCGTGTCTTGGTTTACGTCAATTCCGCACAGCGGAGGCCAAGGGTTCTGCGTACGCTAGGTCGGGTGAGCCTCCCCGAGGGCCTCGTGTGCTTCGTGAAAGCCGACTGCCCGACCTGCCAGATGGTACAGCCGGTCCTGAGGCAGCTGGCGGCGGGCGACGCACCCCTGACCGTGTACACACAGGACGACCCTGCCTTCCCAGCGGGCACCGCGCCTGTTGACGACACCTTGCTCGAAGTCTCCTACGGGCAACGCATCGAGATCGTGCCGACGTTGCTCCGGGTCCGGGATGGCAAGCCGGTGGAGCGGCTGGAGGGGTGGGACCGGCGCGAGTGGGAGCGCCTGACCAGTGTTGAGGGACTCGGCGACGGGCTCCCGGCCTTTCGGCCGGGCTGCGGTTCGCGGACGCTCGACGTCGGTATGCCTGAGATCCTGGCCATGCGGTACGACGGATCGCGGACTCGCTCGCGACGGATCGAGTTGGGCGCGCAGGAGGACGAGGTCGAGGCGATGTTCGCCCGCGGCTGGTCCGACGGGCTCCCACTCGTGCCACCAACCGCGCAGCGGGTTCTCCGCATGCTGGAAGGGACTTCCCGGGATCCGCAGGATGTGGTCGCCGTTGTGCCACCCGACCTGGTCGAGTGCACCGTGGAAAAGGTGGCCGTCAACGCGGTGATGGCTGGTTGCCGGCCCGACTATCTGCCGGTGGTGCTGGCGGCGGTCGAGGCTGCTTGCACCGAGGCGTTCAACATCCACGGCATCCTGGCCACCACCTACTTTGTGGGCCCGGTGGTCATTGTCAACGGCCCCATCGCCCAGGAAATCGGGATGAACTCCGGGATCAACGCCCTGGGACAGGGCAATCGTGCCAACGCCACCATCGGCCGCGCGCTGCAACTGGTGATTCGCAACGTGGGCGGGGGCCGGCCCGGGGAGATCGATCGGGCCACGCTGGGCAATCCGGGCAAGTACACGTTCTGCTTCGCCGAAGCGGAGGACACTTCGCCCTGGGAACCCCTTTCGGTGGAGCGCGGCCTGCCACCCGGTACTTCGGCCGTGACCCTGTTCGCGGGTTCGGGCGTGCAACCGTTCTTCGATCAACTGGCCCGCACGCCCGAGGCGCTGGCTCGATCGCTGGCCGCCTGCCTGCGGGTGGTTGGGCATCCAAAGTGGGGCCTGGCCTGGGACGCCCTCTGTGTCATTTCGCCCGAACACGCCCGGGTCTTCCGCGAGGCCGGCTGGTCCAAGGCACGGCTGCGAGATGAGCTCGGCTCCATCCTGACTTTCCCGGGTGCCGAAATGGTGAAAGGCGCTGGCGGGATTGCGGAGGGGATGCCCGAATCGGCGGTGGGCGCGACGGTGGCCAAGTTTCGGGCTGGTGGGCTGCTGTTCGCGCACGCCGGCGGCACCGCGGGCCTCTTCTCCGCCATCATTGCCGGATGGGTAAGCGGCCCGGCCGGGACGGAGCCCGTCACCCAGGAGATCCGCCGATGATCGAGCTGCTCGATCCGACCAGCGAGCGCCAACCCGGCCATCGGCCCCGTGCGCCCCGGCCGGCATCGCTCGACGGACTCACCATCGGACTGCTCGACATCGCCAAGGCACGCGGGGATGTCTTCCTCGACCGAGTGGCGGAGCAGCTCACCGCTCGCGGCTTGCGGGTCGTCCGCTTTCGCAAGCAGACCTACACCAAGCCGGCGCCGGCCGACCTCCGGGTGGAAATCCGGACCCACTGCGATGCCGTGATCGAAGCCCTGGCCGATTGAGGGTCCTGCGCGTCATGCAGTTCGCATGACATCACCCAGCTAGAGGCATCCGGCCTTCCTGCCGTGCTGGCCGCGTCGTCTGAGTTCGAGTCGGCCATTGAAGCTCAGGGACGGGCGCTCGGCTTCAACCCCAGCGTTGTTTACATCCCGCACCCGATTCAAGACCGCACCGACGCTGAACTGGCGGCCCTCGCCGATGGAGCCATCGACGGTTTACTGGCGAGCCTGACGGTTTAGCTCTCGCCTGGCTCAGGCAAACGGCCGGCCGCGAACGCATCTCGGACCTGCCAGCGGCTCTGCATCCCCAGCTTCCGGAGAATGCTCTTCACCTGGCTCTTCACCGTGTGCACGCTGACGTGCAGCGTGGCGGCAATCTCGCCATTTGACTTGCCGCCTGCGAGCAAGAGGGCCACCCGCCGCTCGCAGGGACTGAGCCGGTCGCCATCGGGCAGCCAGGGCGGCAGGGCGATCGTCTCCCGCCGCCCGTCGACCATCCGCTGATACGACGAGCGGGCCTGCCGTACCTGTTCCTCCGCCGCCTCGATCGACCGGCGCAGGCTGATCAGGGCCAGGGCCAGGGATTCGACCGCCGGCATTGACGTCGACGCCTCGTCCGCGGTGCTGAGCATCCGCTGACCCTATCGCGTCCTCGGGTCGCGGACTACCCCCGGTTGGGTGGAAATGCGTACAGGCTGGGCGCCAACCGGGGGCCCCGATTGGGGCCCCCCGGTTAGAGCAGATTCAGGCGGGACGCCGCGGCGACGGCTTCGGCCCGGTTCCGCGCGTTCAGGCGAGTCAGAAGCGACTCGACGTGTCCCTTGATGGTGTTCTCGCTCAGGTGCAGCTGGCCGGCGATCATGGTGTTCGAGTAACCGTCGGCGACCAGGCGGAGGACCTCCTGCTCGCGCGGCGACAGGTGGAGGCTGGCCGCCAGGGGCGGGCTGCCCCGCTGCGCCTCGGTGCGCACGGCGCCAACCCCGAGCAGCACGCGGGAGGTCACGGCCATGGAGGTGGCGGTGATGGCGATAATGCTGACCCACAGGACTAGGTCCACGGTAGCCAGGGTCAGGTGCAGGAAGGTCACCCGGGAGACCTGGAGCAAGGTTGACCCAATCGCGAAGACGACCACCGAGGCCACCGCGCCGGCCGGGCCGTCAACGGCCACCGCCTCGATGACCAGGCAGGCGTAGGCGGCGAACAGCGCCCCGGGCGCCGAGGGCAGGTAGATGGCCAGGAAGAAGAACAGGCTGAGCTCGTCCATCACCGTGATGGCCCGAGCCACCGCCCGCACCGAGTCGTTGGACGCGCGGTTGAGCGCCAGGGTGGCCCAGCCGTTGTAAACGGCGACCCACACCACCAGCAGGGCCAGCGTCCAGGGAGCCGGGGGCGGGAGCACCGCACCGACGATGCCCACCAGGCCAAAGCTGCCCCAGCGGAAGATGGTGAAAATCTTGGCCAGGTAACGAACCTGGGGCTCGCTGAGTCGTGGTTCGCCGCTCCACGCCATGAGGCGAGGAAGGAGAGGTGACTCTTTTGCCTTGTCCTGGACAGCCACCGCGAGTGGCCCAATTCTAGAGCGTTCATCCTCCGAGTGAAATCGCGATCACCGGATGACGAAATCACCCCTAGCGGGATAGGCGACACGCCACGCCGTGTCTAGGGTCGGGCCATCAGGGGTGCGAGTGATCCGGGTTCAGACCGGCTCGCCCTCGGGGAGGTTCACCATGATGCGCTTCTGGCGACGAATCAGTCTGGGGCTGGTGGGGGCCTTTGCCATCACCGCCCTGAACCTGCCGGCATCGCTGGCAGTAACCCAGGCGGCGACGACCCCGACCGCGACGCTGGGTGGGCGAGCGCTGGTCGAGGCGCCCGATCCGCCCGCGGCGGAGCTGGCGCGCAGTGCGACCAGCTCGCTGGCAGCGCCCGGAAAAACTGGCCTGGGCCCTGCTTTGCCCGCCAGCAATCATGTCCGAAAGCTGGACACGGCGGAGATTGTCAAGTTCGAGCAGGACAACGGGGCCAAGGTCCTGGAGAGCACCGAAGGCCGCTTCACAGTTCTGACTGAGACCAAGGGTGTCTCATACCTTGTCACCCTCTCAGACGGCGTGCTGAAGAGCGGGCGAGCCGTCATCGGCATCGCGACCCAGAAGCTCAATTCGGCGGCCCCAGCCGGCCTGGCCTCGCTTGGCCCGGTCCGCGCCTATGCCACGACCACCTGGTTGCTCGCCTGCTCCTACGCCACTCGGGCGAATTCCTGGTCGGACCTGTACGTCTACATCTGCCCGCGTGACGTCTACCTCCTGGGCGGCACGCTCGGGATCATTGCGGCGGCCACCGCCGTCTTCGGCGGGCCGGTTGGCATCGCGATCGCCACGGCGCTTGGGCTGGCGGTGGTGGTGTCGATCTGGCACTTCATGAACAACGATGGCAGCATCGGCATCACGATTCCCGCGTGGACAATTCAGGCGCCGTTCGGTGGGTGGATCTACTACTGGAACCGCCTACAGGCCTACATGTACAACGAGTGCTGGATCCGGTTAGATAACTGGTGGTACAAGCCGTACTGCTGGTGGTAGGACGCATGAACCTGGACATCCTGTACAGCATCCTGGTCGTGGGATTCGGGACCGCCATTCCGGCGGTGAGCTTCGCCCGAGCCCGGGCCCCATTCCTGACCTGGCTCCTGGCCGTGGCCGGCTATCTCCTGTTCTGGATCACCCTGTCGCTGGCTTTCCTCTATCACCCGGCCAAGAACCCAGGACCGTTGCTGGTGGCGCTGGCCTCGTGGGGGACGGCGCTCTGGGTGTTCGCCACCTGCCGATACCACTACCAGAAGGCCGCTTCGCAGCAGCGCGCGTAGTCACTCTGGTCTGCGGGTGTCCAGTCGGGCACCCGCAGACCCCGTAATGCGATGGGCAAGCCGCCGATCTTGGGATCACTCCATGACCACCGCCCAAATTCGGAACGGCAATAGGTCTCTTGGCGGTGCCTGTGATCGGCGGGCGCTGGTAGCCTCTGGGATATGCGTTATGCCGCCAGCCGGCGCGCCCGCGAGGTCAGCGAGGCGCAGAGCGAGTACCGGATGACCATGCTCTTATTGATCGGGTGCGTGCTGGTGGTGGTGGCGTTCGCCGGCTACATGCTCCAGATCACGGCCTCCAGCGTGTCCAACCACCTGGCCCACATCACCGATCACGATTACCAGGTCTCCAGCGGCAAACTCTTGCCCTGAGCCCGCGACCTGGCCCTTGAAAGGCTGCCCCGTCCGGGGTAAGCTCGGTCCGTGGGATGGTTGATCGCGCTGGCCGTAGTGGCGGCCATCGCCTACGGAGTCTGGGAGTTCCGCTGGTACTTCCGCACCCTTCGCCGGACCTGGCGAGCCGAGACCGAGCTCGACGACGCGCGAGCCAGCCGCGAGCCCGAACTCGCCGGCCGGCCGTAGCCCGAATCCGGGCTTAGCGAACGGCGGACGCGGCCCCGCTGCCGCGCAGTGCCGACACCGGGATCCCGGCCGCGCAGAGCGGGCACTCGGCCGGGGCATACGAGGGGAAGTCCACCGTCAGGCACGCGAAGAAAGGAACGGCGACGTCCAGCCGCCCTCCGGTCCGATCGCCCAGCACGCCCACCCCGACAACCGTCCCACCCGCTGTCTCGACGCAGGTCAGCATGTCCCGCACCGAGCCGCCGGTGGTGACGATGTCATCCACCACCAACACCCGCTCACCGGGACGGACCGTGAACCCGCGCCGTAGCACACGGTTGCCGGTCTCGCCTCGCTCCGCGTAGACGGCGCGCACGGCCAGCTGGCGCGCCACCTCGTAGGCGAGGATGATGCCGCCGGTGGTGGGACCCGCCACCAGCTCCACCCCCGCACCGGCAAAGTGCGCGGCAATCATCCCGCAGAGCGCGGCGGTGGCCTTCG
>DASQAY010000406.1:0-1789 GCA_035635515.1 Candidatus Eiseniibacteriota bacterium
TCGCGCTGCGACCCCACCCCTGGGAGTTTTACCTGTACCACGACATCTAGCCGCTCGCGTCCCTCCGGCGGCTGCCTGGCGAGGCAGCCGCCCCTTTTCATCTTTAGGAAGGAGCCTCATCATGAAGACCGAGATGCCGACTCAGGACAAACCCTGGCGACCCGGAGATCATCCCCGGCCCGGCCCGTCGTGGGCCCAGCCTGAGGAGCCGACGGACGAGCACACGGGAGAACCCGACGCCGAGGACTGAGACCCCGGCAGCCAAGACCACCGGCCTGGAGCGCGCGCTCGACCTGCTCCAGCGGCGGGAGGTCAAGTTCCTCAGCCTGCAGTTCATCGACGTGCTGGGCACGGTGAAGAGCATCACCATTCCGGCGGAGCGGTTCGCCCACGCCGTCCAGAAGGGCGAGTGGTTTGACGGTTCATCGGTAGAAGGGTTCGCCCGCATCTTCGAGAGCGACATGTACCTGCGGCCCGACCTGTCCACCCTGGTCATCGCCGGCCCGGCAACCGGCGGAACCGGCCAGGTCATCTGCGACATTCTCACCCCGGATGGGCAGCGGTTCGCCGGCGACCCGCGCGGGGTGCTGGCCCGTGCCCTGGCCGACGCCGCCGAGATGGGCTTCGGCTACAGCGTCGCCACCGAGGTGGAATTCTTCCTGCTCAAGGGCGAGGATGGGCCGCTGCGGCCGCTCCCCCACGACAGCGCCAGCTACTTCGACCACGCCCTGGACCTGGGCAGCGAGGTGCGCCAGGAGATGGTGGCGGCCCTGGTCCCGCTGGGCATCGCCGTAGAGACCAGCCATCACGAGGTGGCGGCCGGCCAGCACGAGCTGGACCTGGGGCCATTGGACGCCATGCGAGCGGCCGACCAGCTGGTCACGCTCAAGTACACCGTCCGCGCCATCGCCGGCCGGCGCGGGCTGCACGCCACCTTCATGCCCAAGCCCTTCTTCGGCGTGACCGGCTCCGGGATGCACGTGCACCAGGTGCTGACCAACTCCAGCGCCGATGGCAACGCCTTCTACGACCGGAGCGACGAGTACCACCTCTCGCCCACGGCCCAGCACTTCATCGCCGGCCAGTTGGCTCACGCGCGGTCGCTGTGCGCCGTGGTCGCCCCGCTCGTCAACTCCTACAAACGCCTGGTGCCGGGCTTCGAGGCGCCGGTCGCCATCACCTGGGCGCAGCTGAACCGGTCAGCCCTGATCCGCGTCCCCCGGATCAGTGAGGGCGATCGGGCCGCCACCCGGGTCGAGTTCCGGGCCCCCGACCCCTCGTGCAACCCGTACCTCGCCTTCGCGGTCATGCTGCGGGCCGGCCTCGACGGAATCCGGCAGAAGCTGCCGCTGCCACCGGCGGTCGAGGAGAACCTGTACGCCTTCGACCCCGAGCGCCTGGCCCGCCTGCGGGTGGGCCTGCTGCCGCAATCACTGGCCGAGGCGCTGATCGATCTCCGGCACGACGAGGTGATGCGGGAGGTGCTGGGGGCGCACCTGCTGGAGCGCTTCATCGAGACCAAGGAGATGGAGTGGACCGCCTACCAGAAACAGGTCACCCCCTGGGAGCTGGAGGCGTACCTGGACAGCTACTAGGTGCGACACGCCCGGCGACGTCATCGCGCCAGAGCCCTCAATGGTGGAGCTGACCGCGGCGCAGGATCCTACTGGCGGACGATCGCCGGCGCGCCTTTGCGCAGCACGAACTTCTGGATTTTGCCGGTCGCGGTCTTGGGCAACTCGTCGACGAAACTGACCCACTGCGGCACCTTGAAGTGCGCTAACCGGCT
>DASQAY010000407.1:0-6631 GCA_035635515.1 Candidatus Eiseniibacteriota bacterium
GACGCCCGGCTTATACTCCGTGCAGGATGGGCAGGGAGCTGACTCGCATTACGGAGCCCCTCGTCCGAGTCGACGGCCGCCTTCAGCCGGCCTCCTGGGCGCAGGCGCTGGATCGCGCCGCCGCCGGGTTCAAAGGCGCCACCCAGCGGAAGGGACCCAACGCCTTCGGGCTTTTCAGCTGCTCGAAGGGCACCAACGAAATGAACTTCATGGCTCAGAAGTTCGTTCGGTCGGTTATCGGGGCGAACAACGTCGACAGCTGCAACCGAACTTGACACGCGCCAAGTGTCGTCGGTCTGGCGACGGTGTTCGGAGCCGGAGGGGGAACCAGTTCCTATCGCGAAGTTGAGGAGACCGACGTCATCATCCTCTGGGGCTCGAACGCTCGGGAAACGCATCCGATCTTTTTCCATCACGTTCTGAGGGGCGTCCACCAGGGAGCCCGGCTGTTCGCCGTCGACCCGCGCCGAACCAGCTCCGCGGAATGGGCCGACATCTGGCTGGGCCTCGACGTCGGGACGGACATTTCGCTGGCGAATGCCATGGCCAACGAGATCATTCACGCCGGCCTGGCCAACATGGAATTCATCGAGCGGGCGACCGCGGGTTTCGAGGAGTATCGGCGCACCGTCGAGCGCTACCCGCTGGAGCGCGCGGAGCGGGAAACCGGGGTGCCGGCCGCGGCGATCAAGGAGGTCGCGCATGCCTATGCGCGGGCTGACCGGGCCCAGATCTGCTGGACACTCGGGATCACCGAGCATCACAACGCCGTGGACAACGTCCTGGCGCTCATCAACCTCGCGCTGCTGACCGGGCATGTTGGCCGGTACGGCTCCGGGCTGAACCCCCTGCGCGGCCAGAACAATGTCCAGGGCGGCGGCGACATGGGGGCCATCCCCAACAAGCTGCCCGGCTTCCAGGACGTGGAGGACCCGGAGAAGCGGTCGAAGTTCGAGCGCGCCTGGAACTGCACCATTCCGCCCAAGCGCGGCTGGCACCTGTCCCAGATGTTTGAGGCCATGGAGCGGGGTGACCTGGTCACCCTCTACGTGATCGGCGAGAACCCGGCCCAATCAGAAGCCGATCAGAAGCGGGCCCTGCACCTGCTCGCCGGCCTGGAGCACCTGGTCGTGCAGGACATCTTCTTGACCAGGACCGCCCAGATGGCACACGTAGTGCTGCCGGCCGCCGCCGGATGGTGCGAATCCGAGGGCACCGTGACCAGCAGCGAACGCCGCGTGCAGCGAGTCCGTAAAGCGCTCGAGCCGCCCAAAGGCGCCCGCGATGACATCGAAATCATCTGCGAGCTCGCCCGCCGGCTGGGTCATGACTGGGGCACCCCCACGGCAGAACGGGTCTGGGAGGAGGTCCGCGGCTTGAGCCCCATGCATACCGGCATGTCCTACCGCCGGCTGGAAGAGCTGGGCGGCATCCAATGGCCTTGCCCGGATGAGAACCACCCGGGGAGCCAGTTCATCCACGGCCGCCTCTGGGAGAACCCGGTCCAGGGGCCCCGGGCGCCCTTCAGTGCGGTCGAGCAGGAGCCACCCGTGGACGAGCTCTCCGAGGAATTCCCCATCCGGCTCACGACGGGTCGCCGGCTCGACTCCTTTAATACCGGCGTGCAGACCGGCGGGTACTCCTCGCCGTTGCGAGACGGGGAGTGGCTGCGCATCTCGCCGGAAGACGGAGCCCGCTACGGGCTGGCCGACGGCGAGCTGGCCTGCGCCAGCTCCCGGCGGGGCTCGGTCCAGGTCGCCGTTCGCTACGATCCGTCGTGCCGGCCCGGCCTGGCCTTCATGACGCTCCACTTCCCGGACGAGACCGCCACCAACGTGCTCACCATCGACGCCACCGATCCCAAGTCCGGCACCGCCGAGTTCAAGGCCAGCGCTATCCGGATCGAGAAGCTCCCCGTCCCCGCCGGGTCGACTAGCCGCTAGCCGCCCGTGGACATCAAGGTTGCCGGGCCTGCCGCCTCCGCTGAGGAGATGGCGGCCGTCGACGGACTGCTGGGGCCTCCGCTGTCGGGCTGGCAGGGCGGCGTCCAGAGCCCCCTGGATCAGCGGGTGGCCTTCGGCGGTCGAGCCGTTCGCGCCCAGCGCCACCTGCTCCTGCCCGGCCTGCACGCCATCCAGGATCGGGTCGGCTGGATCAGTGAAGGGGCGCTGGACTACCTCTGTGCCCGGCTGACCATCCCCCCGGCCGACGCCTATGGGGTCGCCTCTGGCTACGCCCTGCTGTCCCTGGAACCGCGTCCCCCGCTGACCGTCCATGTCTGCGATGACATCGCCTGCCTGGGCGCAGGTGCGGAGCGGCTCTGTGGCGAGCTCGAACAACGGCTCGGCCCGGAAGGGAAGCGGGCCGGCCCCAGCGGCGGCCCCGCCACCTGGCTGCGCAGCCCCTGCCTCGGCCTGTGCGACAGGGCGCCCGCCGCCCTCGTCCAGAAGGCTGGGATCCCAGCCCGGCGGTTCGAGACTGCTCTGACACCGGCCTCCAGCCAGGAGATCGTGGCGCTGGTCGAGGGTCGGCTATCGGGTCTGGAGGGCGCAGAGTCGGTGCCGCAGGCCGGTGACCCTGGGCTTCGGCTGCTTCGGCGCATCGGGGTTGTCGATCCCGAAGACCTCGACAGCTATCGCGCGGCGGGTGGCTACTCGGCGCTGCGGCGGGCCTTCGAGCTCGAACCCGATGCGGTCATCCGCGAGGTGACCGACTCGAAGTTGCTCGGACGCGGCGGGGCCGCGTTCCCCACGGGTCGCAAGTGGGAGGCGGTGGCGAAGTCGACCGTCCGCCCCCGCTACCTCGTCTGCAACGCCGATGAGTCAGAACCCGGCACATTCAAGGACCGGGTGGTCATGGAGGCGGACCCCTTTGCCGTCGTGGAGGCGATGACCATCGCCGGCTTTGCCGCCGGGTGCGAAAAGGGCTACCTGTACGTGCGCGGCGAATATCCGCTGGCCCGCCGGCGCATCGAGCATGCCATTCGCCAGGCAACCGACCGGGGACTGCTCGGCCAGGACATCCTCGGCCGCGGCGTGAGCTTCGACATCGAGGTCCGGCGCGGCGGCGGCGCGTACATCTGTGGCGAGGAGACGGCCCTCTTCAACTCCATCGAGGGCAAGCGCGGCGAGCCGCGCAACAAGCCGCCTTTCCCCGTCCAATCTGGGCTGTTCGGCAAGCCCACCCTGGTCAACAACGTCGAAACGCTGATCAACATCCTGGACATCGTGGTGGACGGCGGCCGCGCCTTCGCGGCCACCGGGACGCCCGATTCGACCGGCCCGCGCCTCTTCTGCCTGTCGGGCGCCGTTGGGCGGCCTGGTCTCTACGAAGTTCCCATGGGGACCACCCTGCGGCAGCTCATCGACCTGGCCGGTGGCTTCCGCGGGAAGCTGCAGGCCTTGCTGTTGGGCGGCGCCGCCGGCAACTTCGTCACCGGGGCCCAGCTCGACCTCCCGCTGACCTTCGAGGCCACCCGGGCCGCTGGCGTCACGCTGGGCTCCGGCGTGGTGATGGCCTTCGACGAATCGATCGATCTGCAGGCCATCGTGCTCCGCATCGCCCGCTTCTTCCGCGACGAATCGTGCGGTCAGTGTGTACCCTGCCGCGTGGGGACGGTTCGACAGGAGGAAGCCCTGATCCGGCTCGTCAGCGGCCGGGTGCTCGGCTCCCGGGAGCGGGAGACGGCGCTGCTCGCCGACGTCAACCAGGCCATGCGCGATGCATCGATCTGCGGGCTGGGTCAGACGGCTGGCTCCGCCGTCGAGTCGGCCATCCGCCTGGGCCTGTTCACGCCCAACGGAGGCAAAGCTCGGTGAGCGCCGTCCTCAGCCGCAGCACCCGACTCGTCAGCTTGACGATCGACGGCGCGGACCTCCAGGTCCCAGAGGGCACCACCATCCTGCAGGCGTGCCGAAGCCGCCGGATCGACACGCCCACCCTCTGCTACCTGGAGACCCTCACCCCGGTGAACGTCTGCCGCGTCTGTGTGGTGGAAGTGGAAGGCTCGCGCGTGCTGGTCCCTGCGTGTTCTCGCAAGGTCGAACCCGGAATGAAGGTCAAGACCGACTCCGAGCGGGTCCGCCACAGCCGCCGCATGGTGCTCGAGTTCCTCGCCTCGTCGGTCGACCTGTCGCTGACCGGCCCGGCGGTGAAGGGCTGGATGGACCAGTATGGCGTCCAGCCAGAGCGCTATGGGCCGGCGGCCGCCACGCAGGCCGGCGAGCGCGACCGCGCCCACACCGGCCATCACCTCGCGCCTGATCCAGCGCGAGCCGCCACCGTCCGGCAGCCGGTCAAGATCGACAACGAGCTCTATGTCCGCGACTACTCGAAGTGCATTCTGTGCTACAAGTGCGTCGAGGCCTGCGGGGCCGACGCCCAGAACACGTTCGCCATCACGGTGGCCGGCCGCGGTTTCGATGCCCGCATCTCGACCGAGTTCGCCGTGGGCCTCCCGGAGTCGGCCTGCGTCTATTGCGGCAACTGCATCGGCGTCTGCCCCACCGGCGCCCTGATGTTCAAGAGCGAGTACGACATGCGCCAGGCAAGCACCTGGGACGAATCGCGGCAGCAGGTAACCTCCACGATTTGCGGCTACTGTGGGGTCGGCTGCACGCTCGACCTGCACGTCCAGGACAACACCATCGTGAAGGTCACCTCCCCCCTCGACCACGACGTGACCCGCGGCCACCTCTGTATCAAGGGCCGGTTCGGCTTTCAGTTTGTCCAGAACCGAGAGCCGGACTCGGGTCGGCCGCGTAACCCGAAGCCGTAGGTAAGGAAATGCGGAAGCGAATCGCACTTTTGCTGGCCGTACTGGCCTGCCTGGGTGGGCTGGCGGCCTGCGGAAACGGCTCGGGTGGCTCCAACAGCCCGGGCGCGTCGGCCCCCGCCGGCTACTAACCTCCAAGCTCCGTTCCCGCGAGGCCCTGAATCCGCCTCCCCCCGGCGTGGAGGGTAGCGGTGGTGTCAGCAAATGCCGCCCGGATGGGGTCGGCGTAGCCCTCCGCGCAAGAGAGGCCCTCCCGAGGCGTTTTTTCAGGTAGTGCTCTGGGGAGGGCCCGCGATGCCCCGTGGAATCGTCCGGCACGTCGCCCTGCTGACGGCCGGGCTGTGCGCGTTGTCAGCCTGTGGGCCGACCATCCTGGCCCCGGCCGGCGGCACCGGCATCCACAAGATCAAGCACGTGATCGTCATCATGCAGGAGAACCGCACCTTCGACTCCTATTTCGGGCGGTATCCCGGCGCGGACGGGCTGCCCAACGCCAACGGCGTCTTTACCGTCTGCTCGCCGGATCCGCTTACCAGCCAGTGCGTCTACCCCTACCACGACACCCACAATGTGAACGGCGGCGGACCCCACGGCCAGGCCGACGCGGTGGCCGACATCGACGCCGGCAAGATGGATGGGTTTGTGGCCCAGGCCGAGCGCGGCCGCAAGGGCTGCTCCGTCACCAACAACCCGGCCTGCGGCGGCGACAAGACCGACGTGATGGGCTACCACACGCGGGACGAGATCCCCAACTACTGGTCGTACGCGGATAACTTCGTCCTGCAGGACCGGATGTTCGAGCCAAACGCGTCCTGGAGCCTGCCGGGGCACCTGTTCATGGTCTCCGAGTGGTCCGCCAAGTGCAGCGGCTCCAACCCGAGCACCTGCGTGAACGCGCTGCAGAGCCCCGGCAACCCTCCCGACTTCCGGCATAGCGGCCAGGCCCGCCCCCCGGCGCCCGACTACGCCTGGACCGACCTGACGTATCTGCTGCACAAGAGCAAGGTCAGCTGGCGGTATTACGTCGAAGGCGGCACCGAGCCCGACTGCGCGGACGACACGATGGGGTGCCCGCCCACCAAGCAGGGGTCCAAGACCCCCGGCATCTGGAATCCGCTCCCCTACTTCGACACCGTCAAGCAGGACGGCGAGTTGAACAACGTCACCGATGCCTCCAACTATTTCGACGCCGCCAAGAATGGCCATCTGCCGGCCGTGTCCTGGATCGCGCCCAGCGGTCCCCACAGCGAGCATCCGCCCGCCAAGGTGAGCGAGGGGCAGGCCTGGGTGACCGGCCTGGTCAACGCCGCCATGCAGGGACCAGACTGGAACAGCACCGCCATCTTCCTGGCCTGGGATGACTGGGGCGGCTTTTACGATCACGTGGCGCCGCCGGTGGTGGACCAGAACGGCTACGGCCTGCGGGTCCCGGCGCTGGTGATCAGCCCCTATGCCAAGAAGAACTACATCGACCACCAGACTCTGAGCTTCGACGCCTACGTCAAGTTCATCGAGGACGTCTTCCTGGGTGGCCAGCGGCTGGACCCGCTGACGGACGGCCGCCCCGATCCGCGACCGACCGTGCGCGAGAACGTGCCCATCCTGGGAAACCTGGCCAGTGACTTCGACTTCAGCCAGGCGCCCCGGGCCCCGATGGTGCTGACGCCGACGGCCGGCGAGTTTAGCTAAGCGCTTCTCAGCCGGATCTCAGGCCCCCTTCAGGCTCGGGAGGTAGCGTCGATCACGATGGAACAGACTGGCTCGCCTCCAATCTGGCGCCGGCACGTCTCCCGCCGGGCGGTGCTGGCCGCCGGAGCCACCGGGGCCGCGGCCACCGCGGTCGCGGTGCTGTGGAAG